>OMOE01000018.1:0-6925 GCA_900290365.1 Syntrophobacter sp. SbD1
GGAGGCGCCGGTGTGACTACCGCAGCCTGTGGAGGAGGGGTCTCCGCCACAGGCGCGCATCCCGGGAAACACGAGCAACCAGCCATAAAGATACTGACGCAGAAGATAAATAATACGATCCAAAGTGATCTTTTCATAGCGCATCTTCCTCCTTTAGAGATAATTATTAATTGCCCACGCTCTTGCTGTGTCGAACCGCCAGAAACAGGTTCAACAATCTTGCCATGATCTTAATGTCTCCATCCCTGAAGCGCAACATTTTCGACGTTCTAAACCGTCAGCTTAACAGCTAAAAGCGTATTATGCATTGGGAGCAATCTTTATCATTCACCTCTTGGTAAAATAAACGTCCGCAAAGAGAGTGCAGTTATTTAAAAAACTTTCTATATCTCTCCTGAAGATTGAAATTTCAGGCGGCTCCAAAGTTCAAAACGTTCGTATGCCGCGTTCCGGAAGATCGAGTACAATACAGATAGGAAGTATCTTTTATTTTAGTAAATTTCATCGTAGCCGATTCACTAGAGCGACTGGTTAAATATTTTCTGCAGATGGACATTGTATCCAGGGGTCCGTTCTTGAGGAAAATAATAAAAAAAGATGAATAACTGGACCACGGATTACTTTATTGGAAGTGCGGTTCATGTTGCCGTCATCACCGGTTTCATGGCCTTTTGCCGGAAAAGGATAGTGCTCCTGGTGTTTGCGGCTGTTGTCCTAAAACAAAGGCCTCACCGATCGACGACCCCTAAAATCAGGTGGTTTGCACGAGGGGCCACGGTCGATCTTGAGCGGACGCAGAGGGCGCAGAGGTTTTGAAACAATGAATAAAGAAGAAAAACCCAAAGCGCTGCGTATACGACGGCCCGGCTATGAGGAGGTGTTTAGACTGGCCGATCGACAACTACTAAAATCCGGTGGTTTGCACGAGAGGCCGCGGTCGATCTTGAGAGGTGGCAGAGACCGCGGAGAAAACGGTAACTTATGTTCGTCTGGCAGATTTATTTTCTCGGCGTTCTCGGCGGTGAATCTTTTTGGTTCCGGCTTGTCCGGGTTAGGATTGAGGAATTCAGGAATTCAGGAATTAGTCTCTTTGGTCTTTTATCTTTTCTTTTAATCCTGTTAATCCTGTCCAAGTTTTTGTCTTTGACGGCCAACCCCTCAATTTCTCAATCCGCCAATCCCTCAATTCACGATAAAATACTTTCCCGGCAAGTAGTTCAAATTCGCGGGCCGCCCGCCACAAGGTGAGATCGAAGATAACAGTAGATGGTCCTACGGAGTCTCACCCCTTTTTTCTTTTTTTACATCTCGATATCTGCGATAAGTGTCAATTCGAGCATGTGTTGAAATATTGAAATCTCGCAAATTGAAACATTGTAACAAGACCAGGTAACAAGACCAGTATCATCCTTGCGTCCGAAGCTCCCAGGATAATCACAGGTCACGGACCGAGCGGCAAGGTTCAACGCCAGTTTCTGTAGCGCGGCCCGCGCCGCATCGGCTTGTTCATTCTTTGAGAAAGTGCGTTATTGGACACCGCAACACAAGGAGAACAAATGAACGACCACACCGTGGCATCGGAGAAGGGCCTGATAGTAATGCCGGAACTGGCAAACTCCATGACGGAGAGCCAGAAGATAAATCTGGCCAAATTCGATGAGGCGCAAAGAACGAGGATCAATCAGATCGTTGCGAGCGTGGGCGAACTCGACAGCGCTGCTGTTACAAGCTTTGGCGCTGAGAAACAGATGCAAATGAATGCCTTTCTGGATGATCTTCTCAAGGGAATCCGCACATCCGAAGTTGGCGAAGCCGGCGCCATAACCCTCGAACTTGCCAGGCATATCAAAGGGATGAATCTCGGCGATGTGAAAAAAGAAGTCGAAGGGGGTGACTGGGTCGCCAATTCGTTCGGCAAGCTGCCTATTGTTGGTAAATACGTCTCTGCGCTTCGCAGCTTTCAATTGAACCACGCCGAAGTCGTAAAATACCTGCACGAGATTCAGGACAGAGCACAGAGGGAAATGGGCAAGCTGGCGGCCACCAATACAAAACTCGATCAACTGGTGGACAAAACCATAGAGAACCTTAAGGATATGGAGTTCTACCTTGCAGCCGGTCAGGCGGTGCTCGTGCGTGCCAAGGCGAAATTCGCCGCCAGTCAGGCAGAACTTGCGCAGTCCACCGACCAGGTGGCCTTCATGAAACTCAGAGATGATGCAGAGCAGATCAAGGCATTCGAGGCAAGGTTGCTCCGGATGCACATCGGTTTTACCGACGCCCTCATGTCAGTGCCGCAGATTCGGTTAACACAGGAAGCGGCAAGGATCGAGGCAAGAAACATAATGGACACTATCCTGTTCGATCTGCCTCGGCTCAAGAGCGCCATTTTGAGGGTAGCCTCCCTGAACCAGATCACAGTCGCCTCGAAAGAGACCGACGCCAGACGTGAAATCACCCGTCAGATCGGCGTGATCGGAGGCGACATGCTCGACGAGGCCTATACCAAGGCAAAACAAAGCCAGGGAAGCGGCGCCGAAGATGTGGCGCTCCTGGCCCAAACAGCGGACAAGCTCTTGGAGACTATAGCCAAAGGTATCAGGCTCGATGAGGAGAATAAGCAAAAACGCCAGGCAGCCGAACAACAGTTGGGCGAAATCAAGACGAAACTCCTGGATGGTCTGCGGGCTAATGCCAAGGAATTGGCCATGCAATCGGTATAATTGAACTACGAAAGGGTAACCCATGAAATTTACGGCTGAATCATATTTCAACCCGCACCTCGCAGTTGGGGCCAAGCGGGTAGATGCTGTTATTACGGTCAGTGCAACAGGCGATGGTTCGGCCGTCGTCCAGCGGAAGGGAAAGATGTTGGCCATTTTCATTGGCGACAGTTCCGGATCGATGGATGGAGACAGACTCCAGCAGATGAAGCATGCGATCCGGGTAGGCATTGACTGTCTCGACGAAGAGTGTCTCTTTTCGGTAATTAATTTCGCCGGCAGCGCTCGTACTATTGTGCCGGCGACTAAGGCGACCAGCGCTGCAAAATCGGCGGCACATGATGCGGTTCAAAAACTGCGGGCTGACGGTGGAACTAAAATGTCAAATGCCCTCATAGCCGCCCTCAAAGAGGCGGAAAAAGCCGATGCATCTATCGTCCTTGTTTATTTTGTTACAGACGGTGAGAACGATGTCAATGACAGCAAGTCACTCGAAATAGCCCTATCCTCCGCTGAGGGAAAACTGCAGGCAAACTGCTGGGGAGTGGGTACCGACTGGGACCCGCGCGATCTGCGAAAGATTGCAGGTCGGCTTTTGGGGACCGCCGATGCTGTCCCCGACTCCGAGAAACTCAAGGAAAAATTCCGCGAAGCTCTGGCACAGGGGATGGCTAAGGGTATTGGAGGCGTGAAGCTCCGTCTCTGGATGCCTAAAACTGTTGAGGCCGTCACCATCAAGCAGATGTCCCCTGAGATTGCCGACCTGAAAGGGCTTTGCACTCGGGTTGACGATAAGACGATCGATGTGCCGCTTGGCGCATGGGGCGAAGAAAGCCGCGATTACCACATCGGTTTCGAACTCACTCCTCAGGCCGAAGGGGAGGAGATGATGGTTTGCCGGCCGAAAGTGGTTTACCTGGACAACGGCAGCGAGGTTGCGGCCGACGGGCAGCGGATTGTCGCCACATGGTCTTCGGATGGATCGCTGACCACTCGCATCAATGCGCAGGTTGCCCATTACACCGGGCAGGAAGAGTTGGCGAACTCGATCAAAGAAGGGCTCGAGGCTAAGGCGCGTGGCGACGTGGACCAGGCAACCGTTCTGCTCGGCAAGGCCGCCAGGATTGCCATTGAAACCGGGAACGACGAAGTGACCCAGCGCCTCAAAAAGGTTGTCGATGTTGTTGACGCCGCCGAAGGGACTGTGCGCCTTCGTTCCGGAGCAAGCAAGGGTGACGAAATGGAACTCGACATGGGTGGCACCCGCACTGTTCGCCGGCGCCCGGCGAGTGCCTAAGGGGTCAGGAAAGGAAAAACCATGTACACATGCCCGAAGGGTCATCAATCGACCGACGCGGATTACTGCTCCGAATGCGGAGCACTGATCGGTCAATCGTCGCTGGCGGCAGCACAGGCAGGAGACAGTACGGCAACCACGCCAACCGGTAACGATATCTGCCCGGACTGCGGCTCGCCCCGTAACGCCAGCAACCGTTATTGCGAGGTCTGCCGCTACGATTTCCAGAGTAAGTCCTCTTATGTGGTCACCACGCCGGGAATAACGCCCGCATCGGCCGAGCCGGTGCAGGATGCCTCGCCGCCTGCGCCTCCAGTTACCTCGATCACGATTCCGGCAACGGCTGCGTCCTCCACATTCGCGGCAGCTCAGAGATTGAATGTCGAAATCATCATAGACTCCACCCTCGTAACTGATCCGGAAATGGCCGCCAAATGTCCCAAAGATGCGCCGAAGCGAACCTTTCCACTTGACCTCGATGAGAATCTGGTAGGACGCCGCTCGGATACCAAAGGGGTGTATCCGGAAATCGAGATCGAAGACTCTGGCGCATCGCGCCGGCATCTGAAGCTGATCCGGCAAAGTGACGGCGGCTATGCAGCCCTCGAACTTGGCTCGGCAAACGGTACAAAACTGAACGGAGCAGACCTCGAACCCGGTATTATTACCCCGGTCAAGGCAGGCGATGAATTTGTGATCGGCATGTGGACCAGGCTGCGCATAACGCAGCGCTAGTCACGTAATGGGTTTCTTAAAAGGAGAGTGCATATATGGAAACCGGGGCCGCAATAAAAAGCGTGAAAAGCTACCTTGCCTTCACCCCGGGCAAGATGACTGCCGCGCTGGCCTGCTGCATCGTTGGCGCTCTCATCATGGCGTTATGCGCTTTCGTCGCTTATCGAGGTACGCGCCAGGCGATTCAGACCGTGGGCAAGGACGCTGTTCCGTCGATAGTTGCCGCCGAGCGTATTCGGGCAACCCTGGCCGATGCCCACGCCAACGCCATGAACGCAGTGGTCACCGGTGAGGGCGAAAATGGACCGTCTCTCAACAAATTCCGCCAGGACATGGAACTGGTGCATGCCGACCTGCTCACCGCCGCTCAGAACATCACTTACGGCGATGAGGAATCAAAGCCTATCCTGATGCTGATGATCAGGCTCGGCGAATACGAGCGGGTACTCGGCCGGGTCTGGGTCCAATCGGGGGACAGCGCCATAGCGACAATTCTTGCATCGAACAAACTGATGCGCGCAGAGATCCTTCCGGCGGCAGTTTCGCTGGATCAGGCCAACTTCTTACACCTCACGGCTTCCTACGATGCGCATAGGGAAAATGCTTTGCCCGCAGCACTGCCCTTCCTCATTTTTATCCTTATTACACTGGCAGTTCTGGCAGCCACGCAGATATATCTCTATAAGAAGACGCGCCGGATACTCAATCCCGCAATGGCAGCAGCTACGGCCATAGCGTTCGTGTTCGCAATCTATTGCGTTTATACCCTGAAATCGGCCGAGTCGGCACTGGTGTCCATCAAGCAGGACTGCTTCGATTCCATCCACGCTCTATCGAAGGCCAGGGCCATCGCCTATGACGCCAACGCTGATGAATCCCTCTATCTCATCTACAACGGCCGTCCGGCTGAACAGCAAAAAGCATTCGACAGCTTCAAGGCGAAAGCGGCGGAGTTGGTCGCGGTCGAGCCTAAGGAAGCGCTGGCAGCGGCAGCAGCCGGGAAGAGGATTAAAGGACTGCTGGGCGATGAGCTTGCCAACGTCACCTTCGCCGGAGAGGGGGAGGCAGCGATGGAAACGCTGCGAACCTGGATCGAGTACCGCAATATTGATTACCAGATTACGGGACTGCTCAGGCAGGGGCGATATCAGGAAGCGGTCAAACTGGACCTGGGAACGGCTCCGGGGCAATCAAACTGGGCATTCGACCAGTTCGACCAAGCACTCGGCAAGACATTGGAGATCAATCAATCGGCTTTCCGTGACGGCGTCGATCGTGCCTTCGAGCTTCTCGACATCTTTCCGTACGTGCTCGGCATAACCCTGCTTGCAGTCGTTCTCGCCTGCATCCTCGGGATGAAACCGAGGCTCGACGAATACCGGTTCTAACCTTCAAGGGGCGCGCCACCGTGTCGGATTGTGTAAAACTCGATAATCTGCGAACCAGCGTCACCACCATCAGTCGCAACCTTATGGAGTATGGCGAAACCGAGGTGGTGAAAACAGTACGGGTGCGGTTCAAAGACCCCGCCAACGGATACCTGGGGCTTACCAGGGAAAAGGTTGCCAAGGCGATCAAGACCCTGGATGGACTTTGGGACAGCTATATGCTCCTTGCCCGCATAGTCGAGCAGGCAACTGAGCTGAACGGAAAAAACGGTCTATTCCACAATACGGAAGTGGAGGTGCAAGAGTTGCTCGAAGGGAACTCCATCGAGTTGCCCGCAGAGCATATCCCAATCACCTCTCGTGGACTTCTCTCGGCCGCTGGCAAAGTGGAACGGGTCACTCCCGATGAACTGCTGCAGGCGATGGAGCAGCAGTTTTGCGAGGCGCGTAATTGCATTAACGAGATATCGGCAGTACTGGCTCATACCAAACCTCGCCTGACCGCTATAAGACAACAGGCGGCCACGCTCGTCAACTGGGCCAAGACCCTCGGGGCTGCGAGCCGGCTCCCCGGCGATATTGAAAAGGTCCTCTCAAGTCTCGACAGCGACCCGCTCGGTTGTGCGGCGGAAATAGACAGGCTGGAAAGCGATCTCGGCAAAGAGCGCCTCCTTCTCCAGGCAATCGAAGAGGAGCATAATGCAACCCGGCAGGCAATTGAACGTGCACGAGCCATGGTGAGCGAACTGAGGGATTTGTCGGCCCGCTCGGCAGCAGCAATC
>OMOE01000018.1:6935-7708 GCA_900290365.1 Syntrophobacter sp. SbD1
ACGAGCCATGGTGAGCGAACTGAGGGATTTGTCGGCCCGCTCGGCAGCAGCAATCGAAGAAGCCAGGGTGAAGATCAGGCAACCGGAAGGGTTGGTTGCGCCAATAAGCGAAGAGGCGATCGCCTCCCTCTCGGCATGGCTCGATTCGCTTGAAGGAAACGCGGCTGCCGGTCACCACAGCGCGGTGAAGGTTGGAATGGCGAAATGGCAGGCCGAAAGCGAAATCCGGCTTACAGCTGAACGGGAAGGCTACACCAAAAACCGGGCGGCACTCGACGAAAGGGCCGAACTTAAGGGGAGCTTCAAAGCACTCTGCGTTAAAGCAGAAGCGCTCAAGGCGAAGGGGGTGCCGCTTGGTGACACGATCCTTGGACTTGCCCTGGAAGCGGAGCATATCCTCCACACAATCCCTTTTGATCTGAAATCGGGCCGCCGCGCGGTAGAAGCTTACGAATCGGCGCTCAATACGCAATATAACCTGTACAGGCTGACAAACCGTTAGAGAGCGGAGCAAAGCGTGGAAAAATGTAAAAGGAACGAGTGTATTGGAACTATAGTCGATGGTTACTGTGATGAATGCGGCATGCCGCCGGCTGGGGCAAGCATTCTTCCCGCCATTGGGAACACCGGTTCGGACGACTCCGGCACGTTTGCCACCGGCAGCACCGGGACCGCAATGAGCGGCGCCGGGCATACGAGCGGGACCAGAAAACACACCAGCCGTTCGACTAAAGGGTCGTCGTCACGGCGCACAGCCCTCGGCGGCGGGCTCA
>OMOE01000018.1:7713-17001 GCA_900290365.1 Syntrophobacter sp. SbD1
AGGGTCGTCGTCACGGCGCACAGCCCTCGGCGGCGGGCTCGTGTCACTGCCGCCGCTCCCCAGCCAGGACCCCCTGACTCTGCTCATGGAAAAGGCCGAGGTGCCCGAGCGCAAACGCCACTGTCCCCACTGCGATACCAAAGTCACACGCACCAAAGGTTTCTGCGGCCAGTGCGGCCAGGAATACAACTTCGAGCCATCCCTCAAGACGGGTGACATCGTCAACGGCAAGTTCGAAATCAAGGGGCCGGTCGCCTTCGGCGGGCTCGGCTGGATTTACCTCGGTTGGGACAAGGTTCTCAACCGCTGGGTGGTCATGAAGGGGCTCCTCAATACCAAGGACGAGGCCGCAGCCGCAGCCGCTGTCGCCGAACGGCAGTTCCTCGCAGCGGTGAAGCATCCGAAAATCGTGGGGATCTACGATTTCGTCAACAACGGTAACGAAGGATATATCGTAATGGAGTACGTCGGAGGGAAGGCCGTAGGGAGCATCCTCAAGGAAAAAGGGGTGCTGCCGGTCGAGGAGGCGGTCTCCTACATCCTCGGAATTCTGCCGGCGTTTTCCTATCTTCATGCCAACGGTTTTGTCTATTGCGATTTCAAGCCGGAAAATTTTATGGTCGAGGGAGAGGACGTAAAGCTCATCGACATGGGGGGTGTGAGAAAGATCGGCGACCCGAGCGGGGACATCTACGGAACGCGAGGTTACATGGCGCCGGAAGCAAGCGACGACCCCGTGGAGGTGTCCGACCTCTACACACTCGGGCGCTCGCTTGCGGTGCTCATCATGGACTTCAAGTACATGAAGGAGTATGAGAGTTCTCTTCCGACACCGGCAGAACAGCCGGTCCTGGCGGAAAATGAGTCGCTCTACCGGTTCCTCCTGCGGGCCACCCATCAGGACCCGGACCAAAGGTTCCAATCGGCCGATGAAATGGCCGACCAGCTTTATGGGGTTCTCAGGGAGATTGTCGCCCTCAAAACGGAGCCCAAGCCTGCCGAAAGCCAGACGTTCACCTCGGACAACCTGTTTGATGCCGACGATGTCGCCGGAGCAGAACAGGTCGATGTTCGGCTTCTCCCGACGCTGAAAATGGACGTCAGAGACCCGGCAGCAAACGAACTCCTGCGCATGGCTGCGGTGAGCAACCCGGAAAAAAGGGTGGCGGCCCTCGAATATGTGGCGGACAAGTTCGGCGAAAAATCTCCGGAGGCACGCCTGCGGCTTGCCAACGCGTATCTTGGCGTGAAAAAATTCAGCGACGCCGACAAGCTCCTCGACCAGTTGCATGCTGAGGACCAGTTCGACTGGCGGGTATCGTGGTATCGGGGGAAATCGCTCATCGCCCGAAACGATGGCCGGGGAGCGCGCATTGAGTTCGGCAAGGTCTATTTCGAAATGCCTGGTGAAATAGCCCCCAAACTTGCGATAGCCTACGCAGCGGAGATTGCCGGCGATTACGAGGAAGCGGCCCGCTATTACAAGCGGGTTGCCAAGGTCGATCCAAATCAGACCACAGCCTGCTTTGGACTGGCCCGGTGCCTCAATAAGAAAATGGACATAAACGGCGCAATGGAGGCGCTCACTGCGGTCCCGGCCCAGCACAGCCTTTTTAATCAGGCCCGAATAGCTCTTGCCAAGCTCCTTTTGCACGATGAAAAGGGCCTGAATGAATCACTCCTCGAAAAAGCGGCGGAAACGATTGAATCTATATCCGCCGAAGGAGGGGTCGTTCACCATCTGGCGGGCAGGCTTCTCGCAAGCACCGTTTCGCTCATTGCCGGCGGCAGGGTCAAAGAAGACCGCAATGCGCAGCTCCTCGGTCACCAGATGCACCCATTCGCCCTGCGAAAGGGGGCCGAGGAAGAATTTCGCAAGGCCGCTCATTTCGCGGAAAGCCACCTTGAGAAGATCGGTTGGATCGACATGGCCAATGCGATCCGTCCGCGAACATTACTGTAAGGAGACTTCGCAATGACGTGCCCTGCGTGCGGTGACAATACCTCTGCCGCTGAATCGAAGTTCTGTGAAGCCTGTGGCTCGCCACTTGGTTCCGGGAATACGCTCCAGGGGACTGCCAACCCGGCGCTTTGTGCAACACACCATACAACGTCCCTGTGTAACTGCCTTCCCAGGGAAAGCAAGCCGGATACCGAAGGATTCTGCGAGAACTGCGGTGTCCGGTGTGTAGTGGCAGCGTACGAAAACGGAGTGAGCAACCCCCACCGGATAGTCGAAGAGATCGGCGATCGGCTTGCAATGGTAAGCGACATAGGAAGAAAACATGCCCATAACGAGGATTGCGGAACAGTCGCAAAAGGAGAAAATGAGGATGTAGTCCTGGTTGTGGCTGACGGCGTTTCTACATCTTTTCACCCTGCAGGGGCCTCCGCTGCGACAGCCAGGATCGTCAAGGAAATGCTCTTGGCTGCCTGTGCCCCCGAAGAAGCGATGGAGGTCATGAAAGCGGCTATCGCTTCAGCTCATGAAACCGTAATGGCGCTCCCAAGTGGCGATAATCCGGACCTCGACGAGCCCGAATGTACGGTAGTGGCGGCTAAGGTCAGCGGGAAAATCGTCACCATCGGCTGGGTAGGCGACTCCAAATCGTCACCATCGGCTGGGTAGGCGACTCCCGGGCATACCTGGTGACCGAAACCGCCGAAAAACTTCTCACCGTCGACGACTCCTGGGTCGAGCAAGTGGTCAAAGCCGGACTTTTCACCCGTGAAGAGGCGAACTCCGACCGGCGGGCACACAGCGTAACGCAGGTTCTCGGCATGAAGGATGGTGAGGTCGAAGTCCATGTCATCTCTACAGAAATCGCCCCTAACGAAATTCTGCTTCTCTGTTCAGACGGTCTTTGGAATTATTTCCAACAGGCCGCAGGCCTTGCCGCAAAGATAGGCGAAATGAAAGAAAAACTCGGTCAAGACGTAACTTCAAATTCGATCTGTCAGGTGCTGGTCGAAGAGGCTAATGCTCGGGGGGGACACGACAATATCACGGTGGCCATCCTTCTCGCCGACTCGGAGCAGAGTTGATTCGGCACGTTCATTAATGAACGGGAAGGACGAGATTGTTTCCTCATTAGGAGAACCGGCCGTAGTGGTTTCGGGACGGCGGTTCTGGATGTGTCTGAAGACGGAAAAGATCCAGGCCGGGGCAAACGATCAATAATGAAAGCGTGCTTGCAAAAAGTCTATTCGGTCATCCCTGACGAGATAGACCAAGCGATGTTCTTGGGTAAGGCGGCGCGACCAGGTGCCCGGTGCAAGGTATTTCAAAGGTTCCGGTTTTCCGATACCCGGAAAAGGATTCCTGAGAATAGCCTCGATGAGATCGAATACCCGCAAAGCGGTACGGCGATCCGTTTCCACCCAATACCGTAAATCCTCACGGAACTCCGGTTGAAATATCGCGTCACGCCTCTTCGTCAAGACCAACCTCTTGACGCAATTCCTCAACTGTTTGAGGCTTCTCAGTCCCGGCAAGCGCCCGGTTCAGCGCTTTAAGCAGGCGCTCGGCATTTTTCGGCGAGCGGAGAAGATGTGCAGTTTCTGTCAGACTGGAAAGCTCCGCTGCTGCAATCATCGCCACATCTTCCGATCCGCGGCGAGTTATGATAACAACCTCCTGATTTTCAGTCACTTCATTCAGGAGCTTCGCTAAAGTAGCCCTTGCGGTTGTATAAGTAGTTTGGATTGCCATTCGGGTAACCTCCTGTGACATGTGCACGAATAATGTACAGGTATCCCGCGGAAATGTCAAGACGTCCATTATACCTGTTCACAGGCGCCGAACCTCCGTCAAGCGCACGAACGGACGCGGACGAGTACCGGACTGAGACACAAGCCCTTTAAGAATTTAGGAATTCAGGAATTTAGGAATTGAGGAATTAAAAACCAAATCTCCCAATTTCACCGTTCTTTCCAATCCCTCAACTTAATTAATTATATGCAGAGATAAAATACTTTCCCGGCAACTGGACGGCGAGGCCCTTGAGTTCCAGGGCGAGCAGAATCGCGGCGGCCTTCTGAACCGGCATTTTAAGCTCAGAGGCTATTTCATCTATTTGTTTCGGAACCTTATCCAGAATTCTCAACAGAATTGTTTCCTCCGGGGTGTATTGCGTCTTTTCAAATCCCCCCTGCCCCCCTTTAGGAAAGGGGGGAGAAAAGAGTTCCCCCTGCCCCCTCCCGGATCGGGGTCCGGGACAGGCTTTAGAAAAGGGGGGAGAAGAGACGGCAGGGGACCGGCCGGACTGCTCCTCGCTCCCCGCTTCTTGCTTCCCGCTTTTTGCGGACTGTACCGGACGAATAAGTGGCCGAATTTCTTCCAGTACGTCTTCGACATCTTCAACCAGCTTGGCTCCCTGCCTGATAAGAGTGTGAGTGCCTTTGCTGCGCACACTTCGGGCCATGCCGGGGACGGCGAAGACTTCCCGGCCCTGTTCCAGTGCCAAACGCGCGGTTATAAGAGAACCGCTTCTCTCGGCTGCTTCGACTACAACAACACCAAGCGAGAGGCCGCTGATTATGCGGTTTCTCGACGGGAAATTTCCGGAAGAGGGAGGTGCGCCTGGAATAAATTCTGTTAGAAGTGCCCCGGTCCGGGCTATTTCCTGCCTAAGATCAGCGTTTATGGACGGATAATTCACATCGAGTCCGCATCCCAGGACGGCCAATGTCCTCCCTTGAGCTTTTAGTGCTCCACGGTGCGCGGCGGAGTCTATACCCACCGCGAGGCCGCTCACAACCGTGATGCCGTTCAAGGCAAGGTCCGAGCTCAATTTTTCAGCAAATATAATTCCGGCCGGGGAGGCGTAGCGCGAGCCGACCACGGCCATGGAGACCAGGTCACGGGGCAAGAGTGCGCCCGACACGAATAAAACCGCCGGGGGATCGGGAATTTCGGCCAGATTTGCGGGATAGTCGTCATCACCGATACAGACCATCCGGAAGCTCTTGCTTTGGAGGTAGGTCCACTCCTTTTCCGGGTCCTTTAGAAATTGTTTTGCTGCCAGGGCGTGGATCGGCTTATCCCGAGTAAGGCCGGTTTCACATAAGTCCTTGAGCCCAGCGGCAAGGACTTTTTCGGCAGATCCGAAGACCTTCACAAGACGCAAGATGGACTTGTTCCCAAGGCCTGGAATCAGCTTGAGACTGAGCCAGGCGATCCGATTGCGCTCACGATCCGGGGAAATGGAATGAGAATTGCTTTTATCCTCTATTGGTTTCTCCCTCTTTATTTTTTTGAGGATAAGTATATGGCGACGCAGAATTTGTCAAATAATCACGATTAGTTTAGAATGCGAAGGCGGAAAAAGCCGCACCCTAAACCTCTGAAAGATTGCGCAATAATGGATCGAGCGCCGCGAACGAGAACCCCAAAGCCCGAATTGCTTTCGCCGGGCGGCAGCCTGGACAAGCTGAGGATTGCCCTTTTGTATGGCGCCGACGCGGTCTATGCGTCCGGAAAGGATTTCGGACTTCGTGGTTTTGCTCATAATCTTGACACTGAGCAACTCGCGGCGGCAAGCCTTATTGCTCATAAGCTTGACAAAAAGATTTATGTGACCGTCAATATTTTTGCTCGCCGTCAGGATCTTGAGAAAATCCCCTCCTACCTGGAATATCTCCAGGAATTAAAAGTCGATGCTCTTATTATCTCGGACCCTGGCGTATTGCTGCTTGCCCGTAAATACGCGCCGCAAATTCCTATTCATCTTAGCACACAGGCAAACACGACCAATTCATTGAGCGTGGAATTTTGGCAGGAGCAGGGAGTGCGGCGTATAAATCTGGCCCGTGAGTTGAGTTTTCAAGAAATGGCCGAGATCTCGAAAAAATCTGCGGCCGAAGTAGAAATATTCGTCCACGGTGCAATGTGTATGTCGTATTCCGGCCGCTGCCTGATGAGCGCCTTTCTTACGGGGGGAGAAGAAAATCCCCCCCGCCCCCCTTTAGAAAAGGGGGGAGAGAAGAATCACCCCGGCCCCCTCCCGGATCGCGGTCCGGGACATGCTCTAGAAAAGGGGGGAGAAAAGTATCCCCCACGCCGGCAAAGAAGTTTGAACCGTAGCGCTAACAGCGGGTTTTGCACTCAGCCGTGCCGGTGGTCATGGGGGTTGGTTGAGGAAAAACGGCCCGGAGAGATTTTTCCGGTCGAGCAAGACCCTCGCGGCACGTACATCTTCAATTCCAAGGACCTCTGTCTGTTAGATGAGATCGGCGCGCTGGCGGGCATCGGAATAGACTCGTTCAAAATCGAGGGGCGTATGAAGGGACCACTCTACGTATCGACAGTCACCAGGGCCTACCGGCAGGCGATCGACCGCTGCATGGAGCGGCCTGCGGCTTATGGAGTCGATTCGAAGTGGACTGAGGACCTGCGAAGGGTAAGTCACCGCCCCTACACAAAAGGCAATCTGTTCGAAGACGGCCAAACACAAAAACCCAATGTGGAAACGCTGATTTCTTACATACAGACTCATACACTGGCGGGTCTGGTACGCGCCTGGCCCGATAGCGACTCACTTTCGGAAGACCTTGCGGGAGAAGAAAAGATATTCTTCGAGCCCAGGTTCAGGCTTGTGCCCGGTGACACGCTGGAATTTCTCAACCCGGACGGTTCCAGTGTTTCTCATGTTCTGGATTCCTTCGAAGACATTAACGGCAACCGTCTGGCACAAGCACACCCGAATAAGTGGATCAGGTTCTGCGTTGATTTCCCGGTCTTCCCTTTTCAGACTGTGAGAGTCTCAAACAAAAATGGGCCGGCGGCGCAGAAGAGCTTGTTGAATTCCATGGAGATGCATAATGAGAATCGACATCTGGCCTTGGGAGGGCGGCTTTGAGTAAACTCAACCCGGAAAAGGCGCACGAGGCAAACGAGTGCGGGAATATGGATCAGTGTCCACTGAAGGGAGAAATTGCGTCTCTGCGCGAGCAGTGCAGCAAACTCGAGGAACTCTCATTTGTCGATGCACTCACTGGTCTTTATAATTTCCGATACTTGCAAAAATCTCTCGAAATGGAAATGGAAAGGACCCGGCGAACAAAGCTCCCTACCGGCCTGGTCATGATCGACCTGGATCATTTCAAAAATGTGAACACTGTCTATGGACATGAATGCGGCAATGCTGTCCTTTCAAATTTTGGTAAAATCCTTAGGGAAGGCGTTCGTGTCATTGACCTTCCATGCCGCTACGGTGGGGAAGAATTTGCCCTTATTTTGCCTGGCGCCTCCCTCAGACAGTCGATAAGAATAGCGGAACGTTTGCAGGAAGCCACTCGCCGCAGCCAGCTTGATTTCAACGGGCAGCTCTTGAGGGTTACCGCCAGTTTCGGTGTAGCAGTTTTCCCCTTCAGTGATGAGTCTACTGCCGGAGCGTTTCTAAACAGGGCCGACCATCTGCTGTACGAAGCTAAAAAGTTGGGCAGAGACAGGATATGTGCGGAACAACCAGCCCCGGTGTTCATGGCGGACGAAGTTACGCAAAGCGAAAAAGAGGCATTGTTTCGGTGAGCGGGGGTCAATAAACCAGGTCACGAAGAGCACTAAGGATACACGAAGCGTCACGAGGAAATGTAAATAAAAAGAGAGCCTTTTGCAAAATGTCCGGGATCTACTTGTGCGGGCTGGAAGCCCCTTAAAATGGAGTTTTGCAAGAGGCTTAAGAGAGAAAGAAATTCGTGGCGTCCCGGGCAGAGACAAGCACTCGCGATCCAAGTTCGGACACCGAGATAAAGAAGGCCGCGAAGAAATTCTTGCCGGAAAAGTTTCCAGAGCGTGGAAATATGCTCATGCTCTCCGATATCGATTCCCGGCTTCTCGCTTTGCAAGGTTAAAGCATGGAAGAGCAATGGACAATCCTCAAGGTCCTGCAGTGGACAGTGGAATACTTCAGGGACAAAGGGTTCGACCAGCCGAGGGCCGATACAGAGGTTCTGCTGGCTCATCTCTTGGGGTTGGAACGCGTCCAGCTCTACCTCAATTACGACAAACCGCTTTCCAGTGAAGAACTGACCCGGTTCCGGGGTTTGGTTCGTCGCAGGGCCGCTTACGAGCCGGCTCAATACATCACTGGAAAGCAGGAGTTCTGGTCCCTGGATTTTGAGGTTACCCCGGCAGTGCTTATCCCGCGCCCCGAGACGGAAATGCTGGTGGAAAAGGCGCTGGAGATCGCAGGAGACAAGCCTTCTTTTGTTCTCGACCTGGGCACCGGATCGGGAGCGATAGCGGTAGCGCTTGCCCACGAGCGAAGCGGCATAAGGGTCATTGCAGCGGATAAATCATGGCCCGCCATTGAAATCGCCCGGAAAAACGCGCTACGAAATGGAGTGGCCGACCGGATCTGCTTCATTGCCATGGACCTTTTCGAGGCGATTGGAGGCCGGCATTCGTTCGACCTGATCGTCTCCAATCCCCCTTATGTATCCGATGCGGAACTTCTTGACCTCGCGCCCGAAATAGCCAATTATGAACCCCGCTCCGCTCTAAGAGGTGGAGGGAAGCAGGGCCTGGCCCTGATTCGAAAGATTCTCCAGGGGTTTGACGCCCCTTTGAAACCAGGGGGGTCTTTGCTAATTGAAATCGGACTTGGGCAGGCGGCAATCCTTGAGGAAGGGATTTCCCCGGACTTAGCCGAAAGTTTCGAATTCATCCGGGACTACTCAGGCGTAAAGCGGGTCCTGCATGTACGCGGTAAAGGGGTTTAATTAATGGATAAGCTGGTTATCGAAGGTGGGGTCCCCCTGAAAGGTGAAGTGCAGATAAGCGGGGCAAAAAATTGCGCGTTGCCTCTTATGGCCGCGACTCTCATTGCAAACGGAAGGCACAGTTTCAGCAATGCCCCTCGCCTGCGCGATATAAGAACTATGCAGTCCCTGCTCGCACATATGGGGGCCATCTCCACGCACGGTGACATCCTCGAGGTGGATACCTCGGACATTCATACGCTGGAGGCCCCATACGACCTGGTCAAGACTATGCGAGCGTCCGTTCTCGTCCTGGGACCAATGCTGGCCCGCTATCGACGAGCGCGCATTTCTCTTCCGGGAGGATGCGCCATAGGGGCGCGGCCCATAAATCTGCACCTCAAAGCGCTCGAACAGATGGGTGTAGATATCGAACTGGAGCACGGCTACGTTATGGGACGCACCGCAAAACTGCGGGGCGCCAATATCACTTTCGACCAGGTAACGGTGACCGGGACCGAAAACATCATGATGGCCGCCTGCCTGGCCGATGGAGTCACGGTCTTGAAAAACTCGGCCCGGGAG
>OMOE01000097.1 GCA_900290365.1 Syntrophobacter sp. SbD1
GTAATTCCGCACGTACGGATCTGCGCGGGGGGTGCCGGGCAACCGGCATTCCTACCGCGACCAGCCTCCAGGAATCGCCGGTCGTTGGGAAAAAGGGATCAGGCGAGACCAATGAGAACCCCGCCGAAGGGAGTGCATGTGTCTTGGGCATGGTGGAACGGTATCTTGCCTTGCATCCGCACGAGCAGGCAAATCTCTCGGTTGTTCTTTTCAACTGCGATTCTTCCCGGCTCCCCCAAGCCGTAGTTGACAAATTCGGTGACCTCCATGAGGAAGACGAAGATGTGCGGTGCCAAATCATTCTTCGTCATACCGATCATGGCCAGCTTCGAGATCTCTACCGGGAAATCCTCGAATCATCAGACTCCAATGTCGATGCCTTCAACGCCAGCGAGGCGACCCAGGATTTTATGGCGAGACTGCGCATTGGCATCCTAGTGGACCAGGCGCCCCCACCAAATCCGAAAGACGGCTGCCCGTATGACATCGTTTTTTCCCAAGATGTAATCGCCAGGCACGCCCAGGTAGAATGGTATCCAGAAACCGCCAAACCACTTGATTTGGAGTGTCTGGTCCCCCCACGGTGGTCTCGGCGACGTCCCGCCGCCAAAGACGATATGAAATCAGTGGTCTACCTCACCTGCCCGGTCCGAAGCCCAGAAGGGTGGGCCTTCCTGAGCGCGCTCACCACCTTCTTCAAGGGTGACTGGAATGAGGACGAAACCCAACGGCTTATCCCTGCCCGGCAACTTGATTTCCGTGATAGCGTGACAGCACGTATTTTTGAGGAAACGCATAACCTTGGGAGCTGGGTGGTAAACTACGATGAGTTGCTTGATCGTCGCCAGCTCCTCAATCAGGGCGTGAGAGTCATTCGCTACAAACAGTCAGCCACCCAGGGCCGAAATCTGATCGTGTCTTCCAATGCACCACTGGGGCTGCTCAGATCGATGGTCCTCACTCGGATCAAGGATCTCAACCTTGGCCTGGAAGAAAGTGACTATCTAGAACTGGCCGACCGGTTCATTGCTGATGCCAACGATATTTCCGGTGACATAGTACTGCGCGCTGCCAAACGCGGGCGAAACGCCAGTGAACTCCTGGGAATAGTGCTCAGTCGATTCCTTGTCCGTAAGGAACTCGGACGAGAGCGCTATTATGGATGGTACTTCTTGGATGATTATGCCGAATGGTTGGGACAGCGCGAACAGCAGATCGCTGACATAATGGCGCTCAGCCCCGAACAGCTTCCAGATGGGACCTTGCGGCTCGCACTCGTTGTCTCTGAAGCCAAATATATTGACTTTTCAAACCTGGCAGCCAAGCGCAAAGAATCCCAGAAACAGGTCCGCGATACGATAAAGCGGATTCACGAAGCTGTCTTTGGCAATCCGCAGCGTCTTGACCGTGACCTTTGGCTGGCTCGATTATCAGACCTTATTCTCGATGGAGTGCAATTTCCGGCAAGCGCCGGGATCAACCTGACCGACTGGCGAAGAGCCATCCGCGATGGTGAGTGTGAAATCTATGTCCGGGGCTATTCGCATGTCTTTATCTCAGGCCCCACTGATTCGGGAGATTGTTCTTCTTTCTCTAAAATCTCCGGAGTCGAAGATTCATATCAGGAAGTCTTCGCCAGACCGCACGTCCGTGACCTGGTCCTTAACTATTTCAGAGACGAAGATCCGGCCAAGCTTCGTGAGGATATTTCAAGTCAAAAAATCTGGGAGCAGCGAGTTTACCGGAAACCCACCGACCGAAACGCCCCCGAGAGCGATGACAAAAGAACTGACCGTAAGGGAAGCGAGGAGGAAAGCGTCTCGCCCACTGAATCGAAGCCCTCGAAAGAGGGTGCTTCACTGCCAGATAAGCCTACTGACGAGTCGCTCGAATCGAGTACCGGTCAAGACACGGCGGAGCAGGAACCCCCTGCTAACACCAGTTGGGCGTATCCGCACGTTCAAACGCTCATCGCCGCCGCCAGGCATGGGGAGGACAGCGCGCAAGATCAAGAATGGCTCAAACAGATCGAGTTCCGCACTCGCGCTGCGTTGCAGCAATTCCAGCTCCAGGCCAAGCTGGTAAAATCCACCCTTACTCCAAACTGTGCACTCCTGAAATTCGCTGGCAGCTCAAATCTTACCGTTGAACAGGTTTTGAAGCGAAGGACAGAATTCCTCACAACGCATGGCTTGAATGTTGTTTCTGTTCGGCCAGAGTCGGGAATTGTCTCCATTTCTGTTGAGAGGCCGTCCCGAAGGATCATAACCATCCAGGAACTTTGGGCACGGTGGACACCCAAATCAGCCGGAGAAAATCAGGAGATCCTCATCGGCGTCAGAGAGGATGACGGAAATCTTCTCTTCTTAGATCCAGCGTCACAGCATGCGCCACACACGCTCATAGCTGGCTCCACCGGAAGTGGCAAATCCGTACTGATGCAAAACATTATTTTGGGCATCGCAAGCACTAATACTCCAGAGCAGGCGCGCATAATTCTGATCGATCCCAAGCAAGGGGTGGACTATTTTCAATTTGAGGGCCTCCCCCACTTGCACGGCGAACTGATCGACGCGCAGGACCGATCTCTCGCGGTATTGACTGAACTTGTATCAGAAATGAATGAGCGTTATGCCAAGCTTCGTTCCACCAGGGTTCCAAATCTCGCCAGCTATAATCAAAAAGTCTCCGAAACGGAAAAACTCCCCGTAATCTGGCTGATCCATGACGAATTCGCCGAGTGGATGCTCGTGGATGAGTACAAACAACTGGTCACTTCCAGTGTTGCTCGTTTGGGGGTAAAGGCTCGCGCTGCTGGAATCCACTTGGTCTTCGCCGCTCAAAGGCCGGACGCGAATGTCATGCCAATGCAACTCAGAGCAAACCTTGGGAATCGACTGATTTTGAGGGTTGATTCGGAAGGGACCTCGGAGATCGCGTTGGGAGAACCAGGGGCCGAAAGGTTACTCGGGCGCGGCCATCTGCTTGCCAAACTCGAAGGCACGCCAGGTCTCTGTTATGCTCAAGTGCCTTTTGTAGGATCGGAGTTTATGGGAGAAGTGGTTCAACTTATCGAAAGAGTATCTCCTCTCACTCGTCGGGAGGCGTGATGTCCTGCGAAAGTTGACATCATGCAAATCGGTTTTATAGCGCAAATGGGCCACCTTTCTGATCTTTGATGTCGAGAGGCGTGAGCACCTACCGAACTCGTCTCTGGGTACAGCACATCTCATAACGTCCAACAGATGCCTCCAAGGCCCCCCTGGCTCCCTTCAGACATGTCCTTATTCTTCTTCGCAGTTTTCCGTTATTTCAAGTCGCACGGAAAGAAACGTTGAACAAATATGGGAAGCTCAAATAGAAGATCCTGAGCAGCGAGGGCCACTGAATCAAAAGTTGTCTTTTTTAATGTCCGCCTAGACCCTGTTCACATTGTTTCCCTGCTCAACGCTCCCGGAGCTGCACCAATGGACTCGATTGAACTCCTATCTGTACGTCCGTGAGAACCGGAGAGATGCCGCTTCCTTCCGCAAACGGCAAACGGGGTACGGCAAACGGGGTCGCGCCACGACAACTCCCTAAATACACAACTGCCTAAATATACTTGACAATAGTAAAAAAACAGGCCACTTTATGGTCTTAGACGTGCATTTTTAGTATCTAAAATGGCCATCTAAGCATAGACGAGCCCCATAAGCAGTGCCCAGTAGGGGAAGGGGTCTCCGTTTGACCATTTGTACAGGGCTTACGAGCGAGGAACTGAATTCCGGACTGTGAGCCTGCCCCGGTAGCGTATTTGGTCCGTGGACTAAGCTCGGCCTCCTAAATTCCGTCATCCGTCATCAATCCAGGCATTTAGAACCCGAATTCGCCTGTGACATCGGGTACTTTCTGAAAACTCCGCAATTATTACCCATGCAAATCGCCGGATTTTACGCCTGTGAGCGTTTAGAACGGGCATTCGCTTATGAATTCAAGCACTCTCAGATAATTCACAAATTACTCACCCTCGATATGTCGCCTTTCACCGTCACTGATCGCCATCTCCAGTCCGCTGCTTCCCGCTCAGCCGTTCGCAGATAAATGGTACCCGTTCACCACAGAGACACGGAGAACACGGAGAAAAGGCTGAGAAGAACGGTTTGAGTTTCGGCCATGCGCGCAGGGCGCACAAGGCCGAGCGCTCGCGCATGCGGCGGGACTGTCCGCCGCAGCGCACATGTTATTAACTGCAGCCTCTGTGTCCTCGCAGCCTGCCCAGGTAGTGCTTTTGGGCCGGGGGTGAACGTTTACATTAACTAGTCGGAATGTTTTTGCGGGACGCATCGCCATGCGTGATGGTTTCAATGATCTTTGTAGTTATCGATTTTGGAATGGTAATTCCTTAAAATCGCGCTTGTCCGGGACCTGCCATGGGCTTCTCTTTTGCCCCGGGAGCCATATAGGTCAGGTACTATCGTGACGCGCCAGATCCGAGACATGCTCAACAAACAGTTTGGCATTTGAAATCCATGGAATGACATCCGCTTCCTTGAAATAGACGAAATCGATGTAATCGCCTTCCTGTCTCCGTTCAAACAGGCGGTTATAAATTCGAGCCAACTCCATGGGTACTTTGCCTGTTTTCACATAGTGCCTGTTGAAAAGGCTGCGAACGCCGGCATGCTTCGAAGAAGCCAGGCCGTTCTTGGCGAGAAGTGCTGAGATCGCGTAAAAACACGCATAATAAAGGCGGTTCACGCAGGCATTCCACCGTCCGGCATCGGCTAGCAATCGAGCTTCGTCCAAGGTCTCATGCGCCCTGTCAAGACGGTATGAAACGAAATCACCGCTCCGTTGCCTCACAATCTTTTCCCTTCATGCTCAACTCTTTGACGAAACGGCAGGGAACGATATGTTGTACTGTTCCACTCATCGCGACTGCGTACAATGGAGGAAAGAACGGCTTCGGACTCCAACTCGAGGTCGTAGAGCCGGTCCCGAATTCGGTCTATGCGTTCTTCACTCACCGAACCATCCACCAAAATCAGAAAATCCCAGTCGGAATCCGAGACCGCGCTCCCACGCGACCGGGAACCGTATAGAATAATGTCTGCATCGGGCTCCACTTCATGAACGGCTCGTTTCACCTGTTTAAGCAGTTCCCCTGTTTGCATTTCAACTCTCCTCGCGTCATGGCCAACCTTCAAATCCGTCAGATCAAAGTTTAAGCCACACGGTATGGGACTGCAAGCACCATGTGGTTTGAATTCCCAAATGCCGGAGGAAAGCATTGTTCGAGGCCGAAGACAAACGCCTTGACCGCTGTTCACTATGCCTTTCTTTGTCATCCATCATGGCATTTAGGACCCGAATTCGCCTGTGACATCGGGTACTTTCTGAAAACTCCGCAATTATTGCCCATACAAATAGCCGGATTTTACGCCTGTGAGCGTTTGGAACGGGCATTCGTAATTCGTGATTCCTAACCCGGACAACCCGGAATCAAAGACAAAGGCCTCACCGCAGAGACGCAGAGCACGCGGAGGAAAGAAATCGTTTTCTCTTGCGATCTCGGCCATCTCTCAAGATCGACCGTGGCCTCTCGTGCAAACCACCGGATTTTAGGAGTTGTCGATCGGCCAGTTCGATAAAATTCCGCCGCACAGTGACCAAGTGTGCAGGAACTTCATTCCTTTTGTTTTTGTCCCTGCTATCTGTTTAATTTGTTTTTCTCCGCGTCTCTGCGTCTCTGCGGTGGAGTTTGAAGACCCGTAGAGAAGGCTGAGGGTGCGCGGAGAAGATTTTTCTGCCAAAAAAAGCACGTTTTTCAATTTTAAGCACCTAATTGGTCTTCTTTTTGCCGCTTCTGGTTGCCGTTCCTGTTGCCGCTTCTCGTTGCCGCTTCTGGTTGCCGTTTTGCAGACCTAAACCTGCCGGTACATAATAATACCCGGCTAAAACGAATCGGGGGGTTGCTGGTTTGAATATATCCGGAAGGAAAATGTTTCTTTTTCTGTTTTTTCTGTGCGATGATCGATGCTGTTCCATCAGGCGGCAAAATCAAGAATGTTCAGTCAATCCGCGTAGTTGGGAATTTAGACTTCGAAAGTGGCCTGTATTAACAGCAAAGACAGCCGATTTGCGCTGTTTTCATCCGCTGTTCGCAGCCTTGAACTCGGATACAATTTTCATTGAATTCCGATTGTATTTACAATGCAAAAAAGGAGACGCACCTTTCGGTGCATCTCCTTTTCTTGAATCAGGCGATAGGGACCCGGTTATTTTTTGTCGCCAGTTGCAGCGCCGTGCAGCTTGACTTCAACTTTTTCGTCAAGGCCTGCATAATATTCCTTGAGAATGACGAGTACTTCGTCACGGCCGAAATGATCCGGAATCGGAGTCCCTTCCGAAAGTCCTTTTCGCAGTGCGGTACCGCTCAAAAGAACGCGGTCTGCCTTGCCGTGGGGGCAGGTCCTGAGGGATGCCATGCCGTCGCATTTGTGGCAGTAGAAGGTCCAGTCGATTTTGAGAGGCGTGCACAGAAGTGCTTTTCCACCCGCCGGCTTGGGGATCTTGTCAAAAATGGTCTGGGCTTCGAACATGCCGTAGAAATCGCCCACGCCTGCATGGTCGCGGCCGATGATCATGCGGGAGCACCCATAGTTCTGGCGGAAGGTGGCATGAAGAAGGGCTTCACGGGGACCGGCATAGCGCATATCCAGCGGATACCCGCCCTGAAGAACCTTATCTTCCACGAAGTAATTCTTAACCAAAGCGTCAATACATTTTACGCGGACTTCGGCGGGAATATCGCCCGGCTTCAGGTTGCCTACCAGGGAGTGAATGAAAACGCCGTCGCAGACTTCGACCGCGATCTTGCACAGATATTCGTGGGAACGGTGCATGGGGTTGCGAAGCTGAAGAGCGGCTACTTCGTTCCAGCCTCTTTCAGAAAAAATCTTTCTCGATTCAGCCGGTCTCATGTAAACGCCCGGATATGCGGTGGGATATTCGGCCTCACTGAGCACCTTGACCGGGCCGGCCAGACTGACGGGCTTTTGCTGCATTACCATCTGAACGCCGGGATGATCATCTTTGGCGATCTTCCAAAACTCTTCAGTAGTCTTGGTGCCTTCTCCCATATAGACTTTTTCGCATTCAAACTTCTTGTCGGCCTCGGTCATCTCAAATTTCTCGGTGACCTTCATGGTGGCCATGAATTCTTTGCGCTCCGGATCAAAAAGAGCGATTTCTTCACCGATTGCGATTGAGGCGGCTTCTTCCTTGGATGCGGAAAGGGTTACAGGAATGGGCCAAAAGGTACCGTCTGCCAGAAGATATTTTTCGCAAACACCTTTCCAGTCGGCCTTGGTCATGAAACCGGTAAGCGGACTGAATCCGCCGATGCCCATCATGATCAGGTCGCCTTTTTCACGGGGGCTGACGTCGATTTTTTTAAGGCCTTGTGCTTTTTTCAGTTCAGCTGCCAGTGCCGCGCCTTCGAGCAAACAGCAGGTCAAGCCTTTTCCGCCATGAGGGGGCAGTAATTCTGACATTTGTTTTATTCCTTTCAACAAAAAAACCTCCCGGCCCACAATACCGGCGGCCAGGAGGTTAGTTAGTCAGTGTATCACCTTAAACCGCAAGATTAACGATGGGGACCTTCTTCATGGTCCACTTGTCGGTTTTGGGATCATATACGGAGTTTACGAAGCACTTCCAGTTCTTCTCGTCCATGTCGGGGAAGTCGGCGCGGAAGTAATATCCTGGCCAACGGCTCTCTTCACGGAACAGAACATGGCGTAGATGGCTTTCCGCGATCCACATGCGGTGGGTGTTTTCCCATACGCGGAGCAGTTCGTGGAGGTCAGCTGCGGCCAGCTTTGTAGAGTCTTCCTTCAGCATGACAAGAAGTTCCATGCCTCTTTCGAGCAGTGCCTTGTTGGTCGTGAACTGTGCGGATACGCCGCCGCAGTACTCGTCCATCAGCTTCTGGAGGCGGAACATGAACATCTTGGGCTTGATGAAAGCCGGGTTGATGTCCGGGTCGCTGGAGTATTTCACATTTGCTTCGTAGAGATCCATAGGGGCAAGGATTGTCTTCTTCATCGCCTCGACTGCCGCCATGTCAACTTTAGGCATGGTGTTGTTGTCAAGGATGAATGCGATTGCGCCCTTGGCTGCAATACGACCTTCAGCGTGAGAGCCGGAGGAGAACTTATGGCTCGATGCGCCGACGCCGTCTCCAGCGGAGAAAAGGCCCTTCCAGCGGAGAAAAGGCCCTTTACTGTGCACATATGGTTGTACACACCGATGGAGTCCCACTGCTTCTTGTACTCGGCAGGCATAACGTCTTCGGGACCGCATACCCAAGCGCCGGAAGCGCCGGAGTGCGAACCGATGAAGTAAGGTTCGGCGGCGGCGATTTCAGAGGGTGTCTCTTCGGGCTGGATGTTCATACCGGCCCAGAGCAGCGACTGGCTGATCGTCATGTCGAGGAAGTCTTCCCATGCTTCGCTTTCGAGTTCTTTCATCTTCTTCTTGAAAGCCTTGGGATCGTCCTTGTACTGAGCGGCGATATTGGCTATGGCCTCGTTCGTTCTCATGTAGATCGGGCCTTTGCCTGCCATTACGTCTTCCATGCCGAGCCAGTTGCGCAGGTTTGCCGGAATGGGTTTAGCCATACCGTAAGGCGCCCACTTGGGTAGTTCACCGGCGCGGGTTACCATGTATTCCTCGCCCATCGCGTTGGTTGCGCGGGCCTTGAAGAGCAGGAACCATGCGCCAACAGGTCCGTAGCCGTCTTTGAACCGTACAGGAATGAAGCGTACTTCCTGGCAGGTCATTTCAGCGCCGGCTTTGATGGTGAAATAAGCGGTCGAGCCGGAATTCCAAGGGGGATACCATGCGCGGCCAAGACCTTCGCCGACGGACCGTGGACGGAAAACGTGAACGGCGCCGCCCATGCATGCGATCGTTGCTTTGGCCTTGAATACGTAGAACTTGTTCTCGCGTACGCTGAAGCCAAGGGCGCCTGCGACGCGGTCTCCGTCCATAATGGGTTCAACGATGAAAACGCGTTCGAAAAGCTCGCCATTGCCACCCATCTCGGCGAGGGCGGTCTTCGCTGCTTCTGCAACGAGAACCTTGTAGGATTCACCGTTGATCATGACCTGCCAACGGCCTTCATGAACGTACTTGCCGTTTGCATCTGTCCAGATCGGCAGACCCCATTTTTCAAAAAGGTGAACAGAGGAGTCAACGTGACGTGCGATGTCGTAGACCAGGTCTTCGCGGGATACACCCATGAGATCCTGGCGCACGTATTTGACATAATCCTCCAGGGTATTGTCGCCTGCTGCCCAGCCGATGTACTGATTGATGGCCGAAAGACCCATTGCAACAGCGCCGGAACGATCCATAGCGGCCTTGTCGACGACGGTAACCTTCAGTCCATTCTTTTTCGCCCAGTATGCAGCTTCGAAAGCTGCGCCGCAAGCCGACATTCCACCGCCGATTATCAGAAGATCGGTTTCGACCGTTACGGTTTCAAAATTTGGCATATCGTTTTCCTCCTTCAGCAAGCGATTATTTCTTCAGGGTCGGCATAGCCGTTGCCCCAGCAGAAGCCGGTTCTGTACACAGTACGTTTGACTTGATGTCATCCGATCCGGTCGCGTAGCCGCCAAGCGGTACAGCTTTTCCTTCCGGGGTGGTCCGGATGGGGAATTTGAAGCGCTTTACCACGCCATTGCGGAATTTAACCGTCCACATAATGTCTTCGGAGCCGCGGAGGGGAACAACTGAGGCTCCCATCGGGACGAAATCAGCATAGGCACGGACATCAATTGCTTGCTGAGGGCAGATTTTTACGCAATTGTAACATTCCCAACACATTTCGGGCGCTCGGTTCCAACCCTTCATCTTTTCTTTGTCGAGAACCATCAGATCATTTGGACAAATGTACATGCAAGCAGTTTTATCCTGTCCTTTGCAACCGTCGCATTTCTCAAGGATCACGTAACTTGGCATAATTTACCTCCTAAAGGATAGTCGAAAAAACGCCCTGACCAACAAACCCCAATTTATCGCGAATTCCTGCACCTCCTTCCTTACATTGTCTGTCCACAGGGGAATAGGCAAACAGACTTCTCGAATTGTGGCTGTTCCGTAGACAGCTATAATCTTGCTCGGAGATTTCATTTCGAGGTTGTCTAAATTTACATCCCGGTTAAAACGGCCTCCTGGCTGGCAGGTTTGTGCGAAAAGTTACGCACGGGTACATATAGGAAGATACTACTCCTGTCAAGAAATTTATGCGGCGCTCCCCGGCAGATCTTAAAATATGTCCTTGCCGGTAAAGGACTCGAAGCAGGTGCTCGGAGCAGAATACCTCCATTCTGATCTCCTTCTCGCCAGCACCCACCCTTCTAGCACGTTTCGTTTTTATGTGCAAGCTCGTGCAATCTGTTTTAATAATGCTGACTGTGGTAAAGAATAATCCGGCCTTGGCGTCCGGCCCGGGGGTATCGGATCGACACTAATCGAATGATGAGCCGGGGAGAACCTTTCGCATGAGAGAATTTTGGAATTCGGCAATCGGCCGCAGGATAACCGTCCTGGCGGCTCTTTCCATCCTGCTCACGGGTTTTGGTACTGCCGGATACATTTTGGTCCAGAATTACTCATTTACCGAAGCTCTCTACATGACAATCATAACCCTTTCCACCGTAGGTTTCGGAGAGGTGCACCCGCTGGACGACAAGGGGCGTATTTTCACAATTGTTCTGATTCTGCTTGGCGTCAGTTTCGTTGCTTTTTCGCTGGCCTATTTCAGCCAGATTTTGCTCGACGGAAACCTTCTGGAAAGTTACCGGAGGCACAAATTGAAAAAAAAGCTCGATCAACTGAAAGACCATTACATAATCTGCGGCTATGGGGAGATGGGCAGGATAATCGTCGAGGAGCTTCACAAACATGAGGTCCAATATGTAATTATAGAGTCAGATGAATCAGTTCTTGTGCGCTTGAGGGAAAGGAATTTGCTGCATATCGGTGCAGACGCGACGGATGAAATCAATCTCATTGCGGCAGGCATACTGCGTGCCCGAGGTTTGGTTTCGGTTGTCAACAAGGATTCGGAAAACGTTTTTATCGTCCTCACCGCGCGCGATCTCAACAGGGACCTGGTCATATTCGCGCGCGCCGACTCACCCGGTACGGACAAAAGGCTCCTCAAGGCCGGCGCCGACAGGGTTGTTTCCCCATACGTCATCGGAGCGAGCAGGATAGCGCGTAACATACTCAGGCCCACCGTGGCCGATTTTCTGGAACTTGCCCTGTCGGAGGAGGGACTCGAACTCGGCATGGAAGAGATCCGTATCCCCGAAAGTTCGAAACTGGTGGGCATGGAGCTTATCGGTTCAGGCATAAGGGGTCGTTATGACTTGATCGTAGTGGCCATAAAACGTGCCCATGGAGCGATGATATTCAACCCGGCGCCGCAGGAGAAGTTCCAGGCCGGGGATATCCTGGTGGCGATCGGAGCGGTTGAAAACCTGTCGCATTTCGTGAAAGAACTATAGACAGGAGCGGGGAACGAGAAGTAGATATAGCGACTGTGTACATGCGGACGGCAGGGGACCGCCCCTTGCCCATTGAAAAGACCCTGAAATACACTCAAGCTGAAGGAGGTCCGTACATGAGTTATGAAAATATTCTTTTCGAAATTCACGATGGCGTGGGGGTCCTGACGTTTAACAGGCCAAAAGTCCTGAACGCTCTTAATCCCCAAACCCTTGATGAAGTCGCAGATGTGATATCGCGTGCTGCCAGGGAGGACGCGATTCGTGTATTGGTGCTTACCGGCGCGGGAGACAAAGCGTTTGTCGCGGGCGCCGACATAAACGAATTTCTGAAGTTCAACACCCTGAGCGCGCGTTATTTTGCAGAAAAGGGCCAGGGGATTTTCTTCGAGATCGAACAGCTTCCCAAGCCGGTTATAGCGTGCGTTAACGGCTTTGCGCTCGGGGGCGGCTGCGAGCTTGCAATGGCCTGCGACTTTATCTACGCTTCGGAGAAGGCCAGATTCGGCCAGCCGGAAATAAATCTTGGCATTATCCCCGGGTTTGGCGGAACCCAGAGGATTTTGCGCCTCATTGGGCGCGCCCGGGCCAAGGAACTCTGCATGAGCGGAGAAATGATCGATGCCCGGCAGGCCAAAGAGATTGGCCTTGTCGCAAAAGTCTTTCCCGCCGATCAACTTTTCGATGAAACAATGAAAGCCGCACGCATGCTTGCGTCCAAATCCCCTGCGGGGCTTCGGAGCATCAAGAAAGTTATAGATTGCGGCTCCGACATTGACCTCAGGAGCGGGTGCGCTCTCGAGGCTGAAGCTTTCGGTGTCTTATTCGGGACCGAGGACATGCGGGAGGGTGTTTCGGCTTTCCTGGAAAAACGCAAACCTCAATTCAAGGGCAGTCTGACAAAGTAAATGCATCCTATTCCAAGGAGGTACACAAGATGAATTTCGAGCTGACGGACGAGCAAAAGATGATTCAGGAGATGGCCCGCAAATTTGCCGAGCGGGAAATCGCGCCTGTAGCTGCCGAACTGGACCGCACCCATGCCCATCCCGCCGAAATATGCGCAAAAATGGGGGAACTTGGTCTAATGGGAGTGACAATTCCCGAACAATACGGCGGAGCCGGCATGGACTATATCTGCTATGCTCTGGCCATGATCGAAATATCCAAAGCATGCGCTTCGTGCGGTGTCATTATGAGTGTTTGCAACAGCCTCTATAATTTCCCGGTATATACTTACGGCACCGACGAGCAGAAGCTGAAGTACCTGAGGCCGGTTGCAAGCGGCGAAGCCCTTGGCTGCTACGGGCTGACCGAAGCGGGCGCCGGGTCTGACCCTGCGAAAATGTTGACCACAGCGGTTCCAAAAGGCGACGGATGGGTGATAAACGGGACCAAACGGTTCATCACCAACGGCAATGTCGCCAAATACTGCGTGCTGGCTGTTGTCACCGACAGGGCCGCAGGGTACAAGGGCATCAGTTCATTCATCATAGATTTCGAAAACACACCCGGGTTTCATGTGGGCAAAGTTGAGGAAAAGCTCGGAATTAACGCCTCCGGAACCGCGGAATTGGTATTCGAGGATGCCTGGGTTCCGGCCGAAAGTCTGCTGGGCAAACCCGGCGAGGGTTTCAAGCAAATGCTCACCACCCTGGATGGCGGACGCATCGGAATTGCCTCGCAAGCCGTTGGTATTGGCAGGGCTGCCCTGGAAGCCTCGATAGACTATTCTAAA
>OMOE01000066.1 GCA_900290365.1 Syntrophobacter sp. SbD1
CCGTTTTCAGTCAAATGCAAGGCTTACTGCAATATAGCAAGCTCTGTGGTGAATCGCTTTTAGTCTTTTGGTTGCGGCCCATGGCTGCTCTGCGGTGAGATAGGCATTTGTCCTTAAATCTTTTATGTCCGGACCACGACAAGCCTCAGTGGTGAACGGGTACGAGGGAATGAGAATGGAAAAGCCGATTGAAAATTTTTGGTCTCTAAGACTTGCTGATGTCGTGGGTGAGCTTGAAGAAAACAATTTCGAAGTGCACGTCGCTGAAGATAAAGCGGCCGCCAGGAAGATCGTAATGGAAATTCTTTCCAAAATCGACCCGAAGAGCATTTCCTGGGGCGGTTCCATGACATTTGTACAAACCGGCTTGTACCAGGAACTGAAGGAGTATCAGGGGGCGCAGATCCTCGACACCTTTCAGAAGGGGGCCATGTCACCGGAGGAGATGTTTGAGCTGAGAAGGCGCGCCCTTACTGCGGATCTTTTCATTACCGGATCAAATGCGGTGACCGAAACCGGGAAGCTGGTCAATCTCGATATGACGGGAAACAGGGTGGCGGCTATTACTTTCGGCCCCCGCAACGTCATTATTCTTGCCGGACGCAATAAGGTCGTCCCCGACGTGGAAGACGCGATGCTGAGAGTAAAAAATTACGCGGCGCCTGCGAATGCAATGCGCCTGGACAAGAAGACCCCCTGCGCGAAGACCTCGATATGTGAAGAATGCCGCAGCCCTGATAGAATTTGTAATACCTGGACCATTACCGAGAAGTCCTTCCCAAAAGGAAGAATCAAAATAGTGCTTATAAATGAGGACTTGGGCCTGTAAAAATGGTTTTCGGCGCTCAGGTTCCCGGTAAGCGTTCACCACAGCATTTTATGTCCCGCTGGGACACCCGGAGACACTGGAAAAGAACCGTAGGATGGGTGGAGCGGAAGCGCAACCCATCAGCCTTTTTTCGAAGCAGAGGCGATTGACAACCCGGCCGCAGGGCCGAAGTTAACACGAGAAACGAGGTAGAGACGTTGGCCCTTGGTATCGTCGAATGGCACAAGCAACTTGCCCCGGCGGGTGAAAGCACCGCAGTCTTCCGCGACAGTGCCTTTGCCGGCGATGTGGCTAAGACCAACCTCACAGCTATCCTCCAGCAGCATGGGCGGGGAAACGTGAGGAGCCTGTGATCATGGGTGAAAATTCGATATCGCCGGCAGGCGAGATTGTCGTGTATCAGGCGAAAGACGTCAATGTCCGCGTGGAGTGCCGTTTTGCTGATGAAACACTGTGGCTTAGCCAGGTTTTGATCGCGGAATTGTTCCAGAAGGATGTAAGAACAATTAACGAGCACTTGCAGAACATCTATAGTGAAAACGAGCTTGAACCGGAGCGAACTATCCGGAAATTCCGGATAGTTCGACGAGAAGGGGAACGAGAGGTCGCCCGTGTAATCGAACACTACAACCTGGTCAAATCGAGGTTGAGATAAGGATCGATGAAATCTGGAGAACGAGCACTAACCTCTTGACCATAGCCAAATCTTGTTGCAATAATCTTTTCGGCTTGGGCAATGTAGGCCATGCTTGCGCTCTCTCCGGCGATGGCTGCAAACTCTTTGGGTAGCGGGCGGGGGTCGGGCCACGTGAACTGGCTAAATATACACGAAGTAATGCAAAAATATCGCTTGTACGCGTCTTAAAGGTGCATTTTCGGCATCAAAATTACCCATCTAAGCACATTGAAGCAGTCTTCAGTGGCCAGAAAAAGCTTTTCTCAAGCCTGCCCCGGAAATTTTCAGTCCGGGGACCGACGACTGGCAACTGATTTTGACCGGCGACAGGCCACTGAAGTATATGCTTTCCGGCATATGCACCGCGTTGGGCCTCGCTCATATCGGATTGCGGATATCAGATATTGGAAGGGAGAAGCCTCCCGGACGAGGTGAGGCAGCCATTCGTAATTAGTTTCCATCCGGAGTTTCCGGACGGGCACTAATTAGTCTTTTGACCCGCCTTTCAACCTTCAGCCTTCAGCCTCCTACCCTCCGTTCAGGCGTTTAGGACTTAGTCCAAAGAGGGAAAGGACATCTCTTGCAGCAGTCTTGGCGTGTTTAGGATCACTCTTTTCATCTCCGAGAAAATCTCAAATTGGTCTCCTCTAGTCCAATACGCGCCGAATCGCCCGGGCCATGTCCGTTATTGCCAATGGCTTCATGATAAGCTCTTGGATACCCATGACCTTGGTTTTTTCCGGAGTCGCCATCTCACTGAAGCCTGTGCATAAGATAATGGGGATATCCGCGCGAACTCGGCGAATCTCGGATGACAACTCAATCCCGGTCATGTTGGGCATGGTCGTATCGGTAATTACGAGATCAAATCTTTTCGGATCGGCCCTGAATGCCTCTAAAGCCTCGATGCTGCTCGTTCGGGTTGTGACCGTGTAGCCAAGATGCTCAAGCATTTGTCTCCCCACATCCACCAGGGATGCCTCATCGTCCACAAATAGTATATGCGCGCTTCCCCCTTGGTGATGCTTCTGCAACGGAGACTGGGTGGATACTTCTTCATCGACCTCCGGAAGAAACACCTCGAAGCTTGATCCCACACCCGGCTCGCTTTCAACCCCGATGGCCCCTCCATAGCTCTTAACGATTCCCCTGACTACTGCCAAACCGAGACCTGTTCCTCCTACACCCATGTGTTTCGTGGTGAAATATGGATCAAAGATACGGTCCATTGTTTCCCTGGTCATTCCATGTCCGGTATCCTTAACAGTCAGCCTCATGTAGGCGCCCGGCTCCAGCTCGGTGTGTGGGGCTGCGGATGCATCAACGCGGCTTAGACCTATCTCCAGCACTCCTCCTTTTTCGTTCATCGAGTGGGCCGCATTAGTGCAAAGGTTCATCACCACCTGATGGATCTGAGTGGCATCGGCCAGGACGACGCTTTTACCCTCTTGCAGGTCTTCCTTTATCTGGATTGTAGAAGGAAGCGATGCTCTAAGGAGAGAAAGCGTCTCTTTTATGACTGTGCTGAGTTGAAGCACTTTCTTCTCGGTTTCGGCCTTACGGCTGAAAGCCAGAATCTGCTTTACCAGATCCCGTGCTCGGAAACCTGCCTTGAGAACCTGCTCCACGTTGCGTCTCGCTTGAGTTCCTTCCGGCATTTTGGTGAGAGCCAGTTCGCTATAGCCTATGATAGCCGAAAGGATATTGTTGAAATCATGAGCGATTCCCCCGGCCAATGTACCTATGGCCTCCATCTTGTGAGCTTGGCGCAATTGGGTCTCCAACCGGCTCTGCTCTTGTTCCGCGCGTATATTTTCGGTTATATCGACAAGGATTTCCATTGCGCCGAAAACCTTACCGAAGCCGTCATAAACGGGAGCTGCAGACAAACTGACGTTGATAAGCGAACCGTCTTTCCTTTTTTGCTGAGTCTTGATGCTGTTGACTATCCTGCCGTCAAAGGCGGCCTTTATCAGGTCAGGATAGTCTTCCTGCATTCCATCGGAAGCCATAGGATGTAATTTTCCGATCACCTCTTCAGCTTTCCAACCAAGGATACGTTCGGCAGCCGGGTTCCACATAAGTACTTTGCGTTCGCTATCCATCATGTCAATAGCCACGGGCGCCGATTGGATCAAGGCTTGAAGCATGTCCTTGGTCTGGCTGAGCGAGAAGAGGGCCTTTTCCAACCCGCTGCACATTTCTGTGAAAGCGGCCGCCAGATCCCCTATTTCATCGCTTCTGATGATGCTTGCAAGCTCACTCCTCAGGCTTTGGGTTTCCTCTTGCCAGTTGCCATCAACCCTGTCAACGCTCCGCCCCAAATCAACCGCAGCCTCACGAAGCTTCACGAGGGAACCCGTCATCCTTCGGACGATCAGCATCGTTACCGATATGCTCAATAAACCCGCAATCACGATACCAATGAGGATGCGGCGCACAGCTTCCCTAATTGGCGCATAGGCTTCTTTCGTGGGCTGCTGGGCCACGAGAACCCAGTCCATCCCGGGTATTTTGGATACGGATGCAACCATCGCAACGCCGCGCGAATTAACAGTCTCCCCAACACCCGTGAATCCTTTATCTACGGCTGCGTCAAGCAAGGGGTTCGACCCTGGCGGCACATCTCTTTGGAGGATTCTCCTGCTGTCAGGATGAATTATCATAAGGCGCGTCTTGTCGAAGACAAAAACATAACCGGAATGGCCTATCTTTGTAGTGCTGATGATCCCCGTGGCACTGGCTGATAGCAATCGAGACGAACACCCTAAAATACCGGCAAGATTATTTGAGGAATCTCTTAGAGGGGCAGTGAAGGTAATCACAGGCTCGTCAGTTCGGGAAGACTTGTACGGAGTACTTATAATACCTCGGCCTTCTCTTATGGTACGTTGGAAATATTCACGGAAGGAAAAGTCGGCCTCTCTGGTCTCGGGATGGGACGGGTAATCCGACCAAAGCCTCCCTTCCGGATCGAGGATAAACATACCATTGTCGAAATGAGGGAAAATTTCGGCCAATGTTTTGAGCTTATCGTCAATCGCTGCCGTGTTCCGCTCTTTTATGGCTTCGGCGGGCAAGGCAAAAGCGACCGCCTGGGAGTCCCGTAAAGAGTCGATCAAGAATCGCGAGATAGCCTCTGAAGAGGCAATAGAAGAACTTCTCAGGCCATCAAACAAGGCGTTTCTGAGGGATACCCTGAGAAAACCGATGTATAGACCCCCCGCAATACAAAGTGCAAGGGTAATCATAATGGTCGTATGCAGCGATATTTTGGTGCGAAGGTTCACAATTGTCCCTCATTACCTTATTTGATTGATAACGTTTTCTGCGAATTGACCTTCACCAAACTCTGTCACCCTTTGGGGAGACGCAGTATAAGGAATGACCGGCCTGTGCAGGGCGATGGACCGATCTCGCACGGATTATAACCGTAGCCGAATGCTTTATCCAATGCATGTGTAAAAGCCATATTCTCAGAAGATTTACCGGCAGAATGCCAAAACCGATTCCCAGTCAGCGGCATTGGGTCGCCATGTGAACTGACTAAAAATACTCGACAATAATGCAAAAATATCGCTCGTACGCGTCTTAAAAGCTTTTCTCTAACGACTGACGACCGGCGACTGGCAACTGATTTTGACCGGCGACAGGCCGCTGAAGTATATGCTGTCCGGCATATGCACCGCGTCGGGCTCGCTCATATCGGATTGCGGATATCAGATATTGCAATGGAGAAGCCTCCCGAACGAAGTGAGGCAGCCATTCGTAATTAGTCTTTTGACCCGCAACCCGCACCCCCCGAACGAAGCGAGGCAGGCATTTAGGACCGGAATTGCTATGTATTCAGGTCCTTCCAGCCAGCTCAGGAATAAAAGAAACCAGGGAATTAAATGGAATTATGCCTTTCTCTGTCGCTGTTAGCTAGTGCCCCATCCTGAAACTCCGGATGCAGGCCTGGCAGTTTCCAATTCGGAAAGGAGACATTTTTCGTTCTGGCTAGGAAATCGAGAGTTTGCGCGGAGGCGTATCTGGGTCGGCCCTCGCCGCGACCCATAAGCATCGGAGGAGCGTGGAACCATGTTCGACCCATATAGCCGGACCCCGTGAGGGGTCGCCGCACAAGCAAACAGAGCCAGGCGTGCCAAATCCAACGGGAGCAATATAATTCAGATGGCGTGAATGAGAGATAATACAGCGGGTAAAGGAGTTACAAATGAACATATTCAAGGATTTTACGCTGTAGTGGTGGCAGGCTGGCATCTTAAAAATTGCCATGCTCTCCCTCGGTATAATCATTGGATCGACATGGCCTGAATTGTTTAGGGGATGGAGTCCGTTTCTTTTCCTGCTCTTCCTTATTTCAGGAGGCTATGTCGGTTACGTGTGGTGGAAACAGTAAAGAGCAAGTATTGTTCACATGCGGGAACTTCTTAGCTGGTTTTGCTCTTGTCCAGTTCGCTTTGGAGTCTCTCGGCCTCCTGTTTGTATCTTTCGGTTTCCTCTCTCAGTTTGGCATCGCTTGAGGGGTCCGTGGTTCCGCAGGTTTTGCAGAATGGGAGCTTATCCTTTACCTCATCGTAGCCAAGATATGCGGCCATCAATCCGCCGAGCAGCAGGATAAGGGGAATCCCGCCCAAAATGATTTTGAGAACGCAATGAGGCCAGATAATCATGCCCAGAAGGCCGAGGAAAGCCGCTGCGACACCGCCGACAAAAACCTTCATATTCTTCCTCCTTCAAATGGTTCGAGATCGGGTACAAAAACCTGAATAATGTATAAACTTGACCACCGACAAATCCCGAAGAGGCTTTCGGAATCAGATCCCCCCCAAAGCTCTTGGAACGTGCAGAGTCCATAAAATATAAATATCCCAACCAATACACGCAATCGGTGATAATGAACGTTGAATGAATACGATTAAAGGCACGAGGTACCGCATGTATTCGAAAAACATTGCATTCATGTACTAACCTATTAAAATGATAGGATTCTGAATATTGACCTTTTTCATTTACTTCACGCAAAAGGATTTCCAATGTCCAAAAAACTCTTCGAAATCGCATCAGAAATCGTCCAGACACAGGTTTCCCGCACTTCGATGTCCGGCGCAGATATTATCTCATCTCTTCGGCAGGTTTTCAGCACTCTCTATGACCTACAGAGAGCCGAGGCGGGAGAAATTGAGTTAGCTCCAACTGCCGAAGAGAAAGTAGCCGCAGCGAAGCTCACACCGGAGGATTCCATCCAAAACGACAAAGTAATCTGTCTCGAATGCGGAAAAGAGATGAGACAACTCACGTCGAAGCATCTGGTGGTCCACGGCATGGACCAGAAAGAGTACAGAAAGAAATACGGGTTCACGATGGCGACTCCTTTGTCTGCAAAGTCATTGACCAAGGCGAGAAGCAAGACAGCGAAGAAAAGGGGATTGCCTGAAAAGCTACAGAAATATATTGAGGCGAGAAGGCAGGCAAAGGCCGGAGCGTCCACGAAAGCGGCGCCTGAGAAAGTGACAGCCAAATCGAGTGGTCCGGAAGATCATAGAGTCAAGAAAGTCAGACAGCGGTTTAGCCCGAAGAAGACGACATGATTCTATCTTCTGTCTATCATGGAGGAAATGATGACCCGCGTTGAACAATTCTTGGGTAAGGCGTGTGATGGATGCCTTTTATGTCGATACGCAAGAGATAATCCTGCAACGGTGATCGGCAAGATTATGGCCTGGCACGGTAAATGGTGTCCGGCTTGGAAAGCACAGCAAAAGATTGAACACGAACGGCAGCAAGTGGAGAAGAGGCAGCGTAACTCAAGGAAGGAGTCAAGGAAGAAGAGGTGAAAATCTATCTCGCTGGTCCCTTATTCACCGAACTGATTCGGGCGAGCTTTGTAATTTTGTAATATAGAAATTATCGTCGTAGCCATTTGCCAGATACAATCTTGTTATCGGATTCGATAATACCTAAAATATGATGCAGTCTCCAGTATTGTTTGGGCGACCCATCAGATTGATATTTTCGGCAACAATTTAGTTAAAGGGATAGGAGGAGATGTGAGGAGACGCTTAGAAATACTTATCCTTGACGATGAACCTTTGGTGGGGCAACGACTCAAGCCTGCTTTGGAAAAAGAACACTATAATGTGGAGATATTCGTTGAACCAAAGGGGGCTTTGGCCCGTATGAGGGAGAAGAAATTTGACATTGTAGTAACGGACATCCGTATGGAGGAACTCGATGGCTTGCAGGTCTTGGAGAATGTGAGAGCCAACTCACCCGAGACCAAAGTCATAATGATCACGGGTTACGCCTCCATCGAGACGGCCCGGGAAGCAGTGACCAAAGGGGCCTTTGATTTTATTGCCAAGCCTTTTCGAATCGGAACGATACGAGATGTAATCATGAAGGCCGCCCGAGCATTGGAAGATGAACTGGCTGGTAGCGAACTCTGAGGATATATCGGGACACAACCGTACAACATGGTCCACATGCAATGAACAATTTCGCCTGATTTAAAAGTGAGAAACGATGAAAACGTACCGAAATCCAATGGAGAAAGAATTTGATCGCCAGGCAATGGATACGATTATTACCGACCCCAAGCACCCGGTCAGAACCTTTTTCAGAAAAATACATTATATCTTCTCCATGTGGAGCGACAAATTGAGAAGACTATTCCGAGTCTGAGCCATCTGCATTTAGATCAAGTTCCATGCGCCTGTCGAAGAAATAGTAGGCTCGGACCTACATCCAACTTTGAATGAGGCCGAGTTGGTCGTTGTGCAGCCCGATCTTTAACCTTGATCATCTGCCTGCACGGATGATCGCCCGCTCACTCACTCTCCCCATTCATAGCCGCCCGCAAAACAGCAGAGCACTTGAATGTCACCACTTTCCTCGGCGCCAAAGTCATCGCTTTACCCGTCAGGGGATTCATGCCGTTATACGCCTGTTTTTCTTTCACCGAAAATTTCCCAAACCTGCTGATTAGAACATCTTCACCGTTTTGCAGGGACTGTTTCATCAGATCGAAGAGGGTGTCGATGAGCTCATATCGGATTGCGGATATCAGATTTTGAAGGGAGAAGCCTCCCGAACGAAGTGAGGCGCCATTCGTAATTAGTCTTTTGACCCGCAACCCGCAACCCGCAACCCCCGAACGAAGCGAGGCAGGCATTTAGACCGCATTCGCCTATGACTTCAGCTACTGCCAGCCAACTCAACAACAAAGTAACCGGGGAATTAAATGGAATTGTGCTTTTCGCTGTTACTGCAAAAGGAGTTGGCGATTCCTACAAATCCGTCATAAGAGGCCGGTTTGGTGACGAATGAATTTGCTCCCATACGGTAGCATCTGGTGATTTCATCACGATTATTTGAGGTGGTAAGGACTGTAATAGGAATAGTGGAAAGCTTGGGATCAGACTTGATTTCTTGCAGTGCCTCGTACCCGTTTTTCCTGGGCATATTGAGGTCCAAAAGGATAAGATCAGGACGAGGCGAAGGTATGCGACCGTCTAAATATTTTCCTTGATGTCGGAGGTAGTTTAAGAGGTCTTGGCCGTCTTCGGTAAAGTATAGACGTGATGGCATCGCTGACGATTCAAAGGCATCCTTAATGAATAGCTGGTCATCCTCATCATCGTCTGCAGAAAGTATGATTTTTTGGGGGTTCATATGTTTCCTCTTTGGTTAGGGGTGCCGCCCGTTTATGGTCGTCTGCCCACTTTTAGGCCCAACTCAAGAGGAAACCACTTTAATGAAAATGGCTGTATTGCCTCTTATATGTCGCAATTTAATTTATTGTATACTTACGAATGATCCAAGATCTGTGCCGAAAAGACGAAGGATATCACGTATTCCATATTGTGCAGGTATCACGGTGGCTTATGTCTGGATGCGGTAGTGTGCGGGTCTCTAGCCGGGCAAAAATGAGTGTTGCATGCAACAGAAACGTTGCATGATTTATGTGTCGGCGGTGGCCGGAGGTCGGACCCAATGCTGTTAACTTTAGAGTCGAATGCTTTTTGGGTCACGAAGAGCACGAAGGATACACGAAGAGCACGAAGGGAAATCATTGCCAGGGATCTCGTATGAGAAGGGTTTTCGTGTGCTTTCTCTTCTTCGTGTCCGACCGGGCGGGGATAAACCCCGTCCCTACGGCATTATCAGACATTTTCTTGTTTTTTGTGCAAGATTTTCGGCTCTCCCTATAGCGCGGGATGCGAGGAGCGCAACAGACTATCCGTGTCCATCCGTCTTGATCCGCGTTTAAAGAAATCCCTCAGAGCCTCCCCCGGACTCTAGCCTGGACTCGCGATAAGATGTGCTGTCTCGTTGCGGCCGAACAACCGGAGTGCTACTGAAAGAGCCTTACTGTATCCAATTTCGCAGGTTCCTGAATGCAGAAAAGTTCAGCTATGATTTTTTCATCCGTGTTCATCCGTGTCTAAGATTGGGCGGGGGTCGACCTCACTCTATCATAAGTCTCACGTCCATAAAGAAGGAGCAAATCCTTTTCTTGTTCGGCTTCATCGGGCGGATCGAGGTAAACGACATGAGGGTCATGGTCGAGCCACGTGCCCGGAACGCAGCCCAGGTCATCGACAATATGGAGTTCAGCCGGTCCCCACGCTTTTTCGCCAAACTTCCTGACGATCAGGGCAACACCGAGGCGGTGATGCAAAAGCCGCCGGTGAGAGATGCGATATTTCGGGAAAAACTGATCGAGGAATGCATGGACTTCGTCGGCCCGCCTTCCAAAGATGCGAAGCGTGTGTTTTGCATGGTCCTCGTGGTGCATACGCTTATACCTTAATCACAAATTCGCCGCCCACTTCCTTCGCCACTCTGAAAGCAACCTCGCCGCTTTGAAGGTTCTATAATCCTTCAACATTTCAGCGGTGTAAGGGGCAGGATACAATTTTCTGTCTTAATGTGGGAAGAAGAAGTTTCAGTTGAGGACGGTTATTCGTGCCGAGGCCTGGCTTTGATTTTAGATTTTAGATTTTAGATTTTTAAAATCTGCAATCTCCAATCTGCAATCTGCAATTTTTTACCTTCAGTCTTTCTTTTGCTTCAGCCTGTTCCTCACCCCTCACCCCCCAAGAATCGCTTCATAGAAGAATTTGCCCTCATCAAATGCATAACCGGCAAGAAGGTAACGTTCGCCCTGAAAGCTTGTTTTGAAAGCTCTCACCATTGTCTCCAGTTGCTCCATGACATCACGAACATCACTTTCGACAGCTTGTTGAAACACCATTAATTTGTGGTTCGCTTTTGCAATCAGGAGTTTTTCGAAGGGCCATACAATATCGTCGGAGTGAGTACTCCATTCACATTGCATGGCAAGCGGCATTTCCCAAAACCGCCAGGGATCATCCTGGACAGAGGCCCAGACCATATCATAGATCCACTCCACAGTATCAGCTCCAGCACAATGTGAAGCAGCTATGCGATACCCATTTTGTTTCCCGAGGTCACACAGGCATTGCTTTACGCGCTTGGTCCATTCTCGATTGGAGGTACCGCCCCCTCGTTGGACAGAGTATACTAAATTATCGAGCACTTTCGAAATTTCGACTTCAGTGTGATCAAGCATAAAAGCCCCCTGAGTCTAACGCGTTCGTAAAGGATAGCACTTTCGAGGTTTTTGAGTCTGTTGAAGTATTGGGATTTCTTCACTTCGCCGCCCGGCTTTCCGGGAAATCGGCGCCAAGTGTTGTATCTTCCCAGCTATTGAGATCATTTTCGAACCGCTCGAACTTCTCCCGCACGGCGCCAAGGCCGATGCTCCCAAGCACCAGGTGAAGCGGGGGGTTTGGAGACTCCACGGCCTTGAGAATAGCCTCCGCTGCACGTGCAGGATCACCGGCTTGCTTGCCGCTGTTGCCCGTGATGGTGCGGCGTCTGGCCCCGACCGTATCGGCATAGTCTTCAATTTCTTTCCGGGGGAGTCTTATGGATCGCCCTGCCCAGTCCGTGCGAAACGGCCCCGGCTCTACGATCAACACCTTAATGCCCAACGGCTCGACTTCCTTGGCTAACGCCTCGGAGAGGCCCTCCACGGCGAACTTGGTAGCATTGTAGTAGCCCACACCCGAAAGGCCCACCACCCCCCCAACTGAAGAGATGTTTACTATATGCCCTTTTCGCCTTTGCCGCATGCTCGGAAGGACGGCGTGAATCATCCGGGCAAGACCGAAGAAGTTTGTCTCGAACATAGCCCGGACCTCCCCCTCCTCGCTTTCCTCGACCGCGTCCTCGCTTTCCTCGACCGCGGCCAGGAGACCATACCCGGCATTATTCACCAGCACGTCGATTCCACCAAAGGTGGACTCGGCAGCCTTAACGGCAGCCGCGGCCTGGGCCGCATCGTTGACATCCAACTTGAGCACTATGGCCCGCTCGCCATGACCTGCGGCGAGATCCTGGACCTTCTCGGGGGATCGAGCGGTTATGGCGGCACGATAGCCGCGCTTGAGGACGAGTTTGGCTAGCTCCCGGCCAAAGCCCGTGGAGCAGCCGGTTATGAGCCAGACAGGCATGCTTTTCTGCGGCATTGTCTTACCTCCCTGATTGCTGAAGCTTTCGAATCCACAACTAATGATAATAATAAAACCGATGGTTACAGCGCTCAAGACGCCCCGCGCCCACTTTACCCCGCTTCTTCAGGACTCAGTCTTTTCGTCCTTGCCCCTCACTCTTCACTGCTTTCATCGTTGATCATGCCGCAAATGGGCGCTCAGCGCTTTGTGGCGTCCATGATCATTTCAGTGTAGGAGACATATCTTGGCAGCTTCAGGGCTCAGTCCTCGTTTTTGCTCATCACTCATCATTCATCACTGGCTTCGCTTATTATCCATCGAAAAGCCCGGATCGGGCGCCTGCGAGCATTTAGACCGGAATTCCCTATGGCTTCAGGTACTCTGAAAAAATATAAGAATCAATCAAACTCGAAATTTTCTTTTTTACGCCCACTGTTCGGTGCCAATAATCCGCCTGGTCCCTTGCTTACCGCTGCTCACCGCCCGCTGATAAATGCCTCACTTCGTTCGGGGTCACGGGTCGGTTTTGTCGCCTCACTCCTCACTCCTCACCCCTCCCTGCTCACCGCCCGCTGATAAATACCTCACTTCGTTCGGGGTCACGGGTTCCGGGTCTGCGTCTCCTCAGTCCTCAGTCCTCAGCACTCAGTCCTGCTTTTTTCCGCTTCTCGTTGCCGTTTCTATTGCCGCTTCTGGTTGCCTCTTCTCGTTGCCGTTTGGCAAGTCAAAATCATCCAGCAGTATAATATTGCCCGATTGGTTTCATCTGTGTCTGGGATTGAGGGATTTGGCTAATCCCTGATCATCTGGCGGGTTAAGGGTTTCTACTCAGTCCTCAGTCCTGAATTCAGGGGATTTGGCGATTTGGTTTTTGCTGTTCACTGTTCACTGCGAAGCCATTGCCGTTTGGCCCCGCCAAATCTCTCATGGTAAAATACGGGCTATTTAGATTTGATGGTCGCGGTAGGAATGCCGGTTGCCCGGCACCCCCCGCGCAGATCCGTACGTGCGGAATTA
>OMOE01000139.1:0-16458 GCA_900290365.1 Syntrophobacter sp. SbD1
CGGTTGCGCAGTCGCCTACTTTGGCGGCAGCCTCCTGTCAAAAGCGCCCTCGGAGGAATTGCTAAATAAGCTATTCCCTGGAAAAAAGGCGGCAAAAGTCGCACCTTCACTTGCTGTGAAGTGATACTGTGCGGTATAGGCCGCTGCCGGAGGTTTGAGTGGCGAACCTGGCAGGCGGTCCCACCGCCCTAAGAAATATTCATGGACAAGGTGATGCCCACTTGTTAGTCTCAGAGGTTAAAGGTAGAATTCGGACAGGGCACACCTTGTCTTTTTATTTATTGACTAACCCCGAAAGCGAGTGATTACAAATTGGAAGAACCCTCAGCCAAAGGAATCCAGAATTGGCTCCGAATGTGCTTTCGGCGGCTTGCCGGTGTTGAAAACATCGACGACGTCGAAAAAGAGATACAGCAGATAATTGACGAAGGGGAACAGCGGGGGCTTATCTCCGAGGACGAAGGGGAAATGATCCAGGGGATCTTTTCCTTTCGCGACACTATAGCCAGGGAGATAATGGTGCCGCGCACCGATACAGTTTATGCCGATGCCGGTACCAACCTCTCGGAAATGATTCAGATCATAATAGGGAGCGGACATTCCAGGATACCTATTTACCAGGATAATATCGACAACATCATCGGTACTCTGCACGCCAAGGATCTGCTTCAGTTCTGGGGCGCCGGCGATATGGGCATCCACGATATAATGCGTTCTCCTTATTTCATTCCAGAGACCAAGAAAATCAGTGAAGTACTCAAGGACTTAAGAGATAACAAATCCCATATGGCCATAGTTATCGACGAGTATGGCGGGATATAGTTATCGACGAGTATGGCGGGACCGCCGGCATTCTCACTCTGGAAGACATCATCGAGGAAATTATCGGTGAGGTGATGGATGAATATGATGCCGAACAAGAACTTATTGTCCAGCATGAAGATGGCTCCGTTACCGTAAACGCTCGCCTTGACGTCGATAAACTCGAGGATTTTCTTCATGTCGACCTGCCAGAAGGAGATTTCGAATCCGTTGGCGGCTTTATAATAAGCCTTATCGGAAAGGTACCGGAAGTGAACGAAAAGGTCATTTACGGTCCGCTTGAGATTGTGATTGAATCCGCAACGAGCAGGAAGATAGATCGGGCGCGCATCAGAAAAATCAGTGAGGATGTCTCGGAGGAATCTTCCGGGGAAGCCAAAAATCAGGACTGAGGACTGAAGATCGAGGATTGAGGACTGAGGACTGAGTGGAATAACACTGGAATTATGTCCTCGGCACTGAGTCCTTGTTTTTTCACTGGCTTTGAGTGCTATGATTTTGATATTTTTATCGATTCTGAGTGGGTTGTTGCTTTCGGCGGGATTTCCAAAGCCCGCGATGTTCTTTTTGTCCTGGGTGGCCTTTGTGCCCCTGTTTTATGCCATCAGGAATAAAACTGGAAAACAGGCCTTTGGTCTCGGGTTTATTTGTGGATTGGCGCACTCGTTGACCTGCCTTTTTTGGATTCACCATGCTATTTATCAATACGGCGGTTTTTCCCCTGTTGCCTCCTTCCTGGTTCTCCTGCTGCTTTGCTCCATAATGGCCCTTTATCCTGCCTTCTTTGCTCTTATGGCGCAAAAGTGCGATAAGCTGCCTCTGCTTTATATTTTTGGACTGCCGTTTGCCTGGGTTGCACTCGAATGGGCACGGGCGTTCGCAATCTCGGGATTTCCGTGGGCTAACCTGGGCTATACCCAAACTCCGCTAAACCAGCTCATCCAGGTAGCGGACATAACGGGGGTCTATGGGCTGAGTTGGCTGGTAGTGCTTGGCAATACCGTAATTTTCGGTTTGATCACAAACTCCTATCGCAGGTTCGGGGTCGCGGTCCTGGCCACCTGCATCGTTTGCGCTCTGGCTTACGGTTTCTGGCGTTGCGAACAGATAAAGACGATACAAGACAGTACTGTTGCGCTAAATGTGGGGGTTATCCAGGGAAACATCGCCCAGAATGAAAAATGGGATCCTGCCTTTGAGGGTGAAACGATCAGCACGTATGCCGATCTGAGCCTGGAATGCGTCAGACATGATCCGGCTGCGGACATACTGGTCTGGCCGGAATCCGCCATGCCTTTTTTCTACGGTTTGGATGAGGATTTTAGTCCCAGGGTCGATCGTATTGTAAGGCAAACCGGAAAACCGCTGCTTTTCGGGAGCATTGGCGTGGTGCGTGCGGAAGGCAAACCGCGTTTGGTCAACAGAGCTTATCTCCTTAACGGGGAAGCTGCGATGGTGGGTGCTTACGCCAAGCAGCACCTGGTTCCATTCGGAGAATATGTGCCCTGGTCGAACATATTGTTTTTTGTCCATCGTCTGACGGCAGGTTTTGCAGAATTCATTCCGGGGACCAATCCAGAACCGATTATTTTCGAAGGCCCACCTCTTGGGGTCCTGATATGCTACGAGTCGATCTTCCCGCAGATTTCGCGCGAAACCGTCAGAAGGGGCGCCCAGGTGCTGATGAATATTACAAACGATGCCTGGTACGGCGATACAGGGGGGCCGTATCAGCACCTGGAAATCGCACGCTGGCGGGCAATCGAGTTTCGGGTCCCGCTGGTGCGGGCCGCAAACACTGGAATCAGCGCAGCGTTCGATGCCACGGGGCATGAATGTGGAAGATTGGCCTTGAACACCCGAGGATTCATGACATGCAGCGTTCACCCGATGTCTTATCTTTCATTTTATGCTAAATATGGCGATGTGTTTGCCTGGCTTTGCGTTTTAGTAACATTTTGCGCGATGATATTCAAAATTGTCCATATGAGGAGGATGTCCCGATGAATACAGATATTTCAGAGCTGAAAAATTCGCTCAAAGATCTGGCTCATAAATTTCAAACCCTTGGAGGATATCTTTGACATTGCCGGCAAGGAGGCACGCTCGGCCGAGCTCGAAAAGATGATGGCCAAACAGGACTTTTGGGAAAACCAGGAGGCGAGCCGGGACGTCTTGAAAGAGCGCTCTGAACTTAACGGAATCATTCAGACCTGGCGCACTCTCTCGGGTGATATAGAAGATAATGAACTGCTGTTCGAAATGGCGGTCGAGGAGGAGGACGAGAGTAATCTCAAGGAAGTCCAGCGCAAACTGAAGGAGCTTCAGAAAAAATACCGTGACATCGAACTATTGCAGATGTTGAGCGACGAAGACGATAACAAGAATGCAATAGTTACGGTTAACGCCGGTGCGGGCGGAACTGAAGCACAGGATTGGACGGAGATGCTCCTCAGGATGTATCTGCGCTGGTGTGAGAGGAAGAAATTCAAGGTAGAAATGGTTGACCTTCTGGAGGGGGAAGAAGCCGGAATCAAAAATGTTACGTTTACCGTTTCCGGTACTTACGCATATGGAATGTTGAAGGCCGAATCAGGCGTCCACAGGCTGGTGAGAATCTCTCCTTTTGATGCCAGCGGCCGCAGGCACACATCCTTTGCGGCGGTGCTGGTCTTTCCCGAACTCGACGACAAAATAGAGATCGAAATAAAGCAATCGGACCTTCGGGTGGATACATACAGGGCCAGCGGGGCCGGTGGCCAGCATGTGAACAAAACCAGTTCGGCAGTGCGACTCACACATCTGCCTACCGGCATTGTGGCGCAGTGCCAGAATGAGAAGTCCCAGCATCGAAATCGCGACATAGCACTTAAAATCCTCAAATCAAGACTCTACGACCGCGAAAGACGCGCGCAGCAGGCCAAGATGCAGGAAACTCATGATAATCTCGATGAAATCGCGTGGGGCAACCAGATCAGGTCCTATGTGATGCAGCCGTACAGGCTGGTGAAGGACCACCGCACGAATGTGGAAAAGGGCAACGTGGAAAGCGTTCTGGACGGCGAACTGGATGATTTCATAGAGGCGTTTCTGCTGAACTCGATTATCACCAGGGAAGGCGCCTCAGGCGTTGCTTAGAGGTAAGGCAAAAGTAAAAAGGCAAAAGGCTCAATCCGATCATTTCTTCGTTTCTCTCAAAAGATAAAAAGGCAAATACTATCTCACCGCAGAAGCGCGCAGAGTACGCAGAGAAAACACCGGAGTATTTACTTAAATCTCTGCGCCCTCCGCGTTCTCTGCGGTGAAATGTCGTTAGCCTTTGCCTCTCGTTTTCCCTCCGCGTTTCAACAGCGCCGGGTTCAGATGCTGTAGCCGACCTCGCCGTGAATTTCTTTGTCGAGTCCCGAGAGTTCTTCTTCGGCGCCAACTCGTAGCCCGATCGTCTTTTCCAGAAAATAGGCGATCAGATAAGTGGCCGTCAGGCAGTAGAGGCCCACTACAATAACTCCGATCGCTTGTATTCCCAACTGCCTGGGGTTGCCTGCCGTAAGGCCTGTTGCACCTGCTGTGGCGAAAAGGCCTGTTGCCAGAGTACCCCAGAGGCCGCCGACCCCATGGACCCCAACTACATCCAGAGAGTCATCGTAATCGAGGCTGAATTTCATCCGGACCCCGTAAAAGCAGATCGCTCCGGAGACAAGTCCGATGAGCATTGCGCTTGCAGGGGATACAAACCCTGAAGCAGGCGTCACCGCGCCCAGCCCGGCGACTATTCCTGAGGCAAATCCAAGTGCGCTTGGTTTCTTTATGATAAACCATTCCATAGTCATCCAGGAACACGCCCCCGCTGCTGCGGCGGTCATCGTGGCTGTAAAAGCGAGGGCCGCAGTCGCGTTGGCCGCCAGAGCGCTGCCGGCATTGAATCCGAACCAGCCGAACCAGAGAAGCCCAACACCCAGCAGTGTCATTGTGAGATTATGCGGGACAAACATTTCGCTTGGAAATCCCTTGCGCTTGCCAATGACAATGGCGATTGCGAGGGCCGAGATCCCGGCCGAAAGATGCACGACCAGACCACCGGCGAAATCCAGGCCGCCGATCGCCTGGAACCAGCCCCCTCCCCAGACCCAGTGAGCGAGGGGATAGTAGACAAAAAGCGACCACAGTATCAGGAAGGCGACATAGGACCTGAACGTCATACGCTCGGCTATGGCCCCGCTGATCAATGCCGGTGTTATTATGGCGAACATTCCCTGAAACATCACAAAGGCGTATGTCGGAATTGTTCCCGTAAGCGAATCTACGGTCGTCCCCAAAAGCATGAACTGGCTCAGACCACCGATGAACCAGTTCCCGCCGGTAAACGAAAGTGAATATCCTACAATGATCCACAGAAGTCCCAGAATTCCAAGCGGGACGAATGAGTGCATGATAGAGCTGAGTACATTTTTGCGCTGTACCATACCGCCATAAAAAAGGGCAAGTCCCGGCAGCATCAACATGACCATGGCCGCCGATACGAGCACCCAGGCGGTATCTGCCGGATTCATCGCGGCTGCTTCGGCCGCCGATACCGGGCGTGGCCAGATCCAGAACGTCAAAAATGTCAGTGTAGCAATCAATGCCGCCAAACCTGTATTATTTCGGAACTTCAAAGCCATATTCGAAAGCCTTTCCTTTTTGATTGATCCGGTAAAAAACAATTGGGGATTTTGGAAGCTTAGCAGAAGCAAGCTGCGTACCCGGAGATGTCGCAAAATCAAGTAGTTGATGTAAAAGACATTTTGGGACTCTATTGCTCTTAATTGCGAGATAAGAATAACGATTATGTATTTATAGTCCAAATTGGAGGTAGAAAAGTAACAAAGTTGTCCTTTTGTGGGTAGCCCGGTGTCACCAAATTCCATAATATTGGCCATTTGTGTGACAAAAAGTTCGGCATAAAGACAAAAATGGTGAAGTTCATTGAGTTTGTGGTATTTTGCGTTCGCCTGATACTACAATTATGAACCTTGGTGGAAGAGGCGGAACCCGATCTTGGTGCAATTATGTAGTTTATAGTTTAATCGGTGAAGAAATTAAGATTGTTTCAAAAAAAGGGAGGCGGAGACAATGACAAAAATCGAAGCGATAATAAAGCCTTTTCGGCTCACCGAAGTGCAGGAAGCGTTGACGGCTCTCGGAATCCAGGGAATGACAGTGAGCGAGGTGAAGGGATTCGGGCGGCAGAAGGGGCATGTGGAACTCTACAGAGGGGCGGAGTACACTGTAAATTTCGTGCCTAAATTGTACATCATGACCGTTCTCCCTGACGACCTCGTGGAAAAAGCGGTCGAAGCGATACAAAAGGCGGCATACACCGGCAAAATAGGGGACGGAAAGATATTCCTTTCCAAAATCGACGAGGCAGTCCGGATTCGTACGAAAGAGAGAGGGAGCGAGGCCCTGTAAGAGCAATAAAGCTGGTTAGTGGGTTAGTGGGTGAATGGGAGCAAAGCGGGTGCTTCCACGGTTTTGTGCCATTCACCTACCCCCCCACTCAGCGTCCACCGATTCACCAACGGACCAATTTTTTATTTTATACAGAATTGTTCCAGGATCTGGTCATGTTTTGAGCAGTTGAGTCAACTTTGTTTTTTATTGGGTCTCCGTCCGTTTGCAGTCGCCTTCTTCGCCTGTTCTGCGAATATATTACAATAACGTTTCAAAAGTGTGCCTCCGATTGGCGTCAGAACAATTATGTATTGTATTTGGCCTCACAATCGCTCTTCAAGTCCTTATCTGTGATATCCTGATCCTTTAATATCAACTACTTAGAAAAGAAGTCCAATATAGTAGCGTCTTTGGCATGTGCTTTGGACTGTGCTCGGTAGTTCGGCCCGGCTCGGTGGCTGGGACGCTGAAAATAATTGGGGGACAAATTTTAATCGAGAAAAGAGAAGCGGAGGAAGCGAGATGACTAAGATTGAGGCAATAATTAAACCTTTCCGGCTTACCGAAGTGCAGGAAGCTCTGACTGCGCTTGGTATTCAGGGTATGACGGTTAGTGAAGTGAAGGGGTTTGGCAGGCAGAAGGGGCATGTTGAGCTTTACAGGGGGGCTGAATACAAGGTCAATTTTGTTCCGAAGCTGCTGANNGAAGCAATCCAAAAGGCGGCCTACACAGGAAAAATCGGGGATGGGAAGATATTTTTGTCCCCCGTAAACGATGTAATGCGCATCAGGACCAAGGAAACCGGTCCGGAAGCTTTATAGTTTTCAGTTCTTTGTTTCGGTTTTCAAATTCTTGGCCAGAGAAACGAATTTTTCCGTTTTTAGAGATTTGGAGGAAATGTATGAAGAAATTATTGACGGCTTTTTTTCTTGTCTTCCTTGTATTATCGGCGGGTGCTGTTTTTGCCCAGGGAAATGGTGCTCCGGTGGAGTTGACGCAGTCGGTACAGCCGGCTCCTGCCCCCGCCCCGGCCGAGACCAAAGTCGACACCGGCGACACTGCCTGGCTCCTTACTTCATCAGCGCTCGTTTTGCTAATGACCCCAGGTTTGGCGCTGTTTTACGGAGGAATGGTCCGGCGCAAGAATGTGCTTGGCACGGTTATGCACAGTTTTGTTGCAATGGGCATCATAACGATCCAATGGGTCCTTTTCGGGTACAGTCTGTCGTTTGGACCGGACGTAGGTCATTTTATCGGCAATCTTGACTGGATAGGTCTAAAAAACGTAGGATTGACGCCCAATGCCGACTATGGCCCCACAGTACCTCACCAGGCATATATGATATTCCAAATGATGTTCGCAATAATAACTCCCGCTCTTATTTCGGGGGCCATCGCCGAACGTATGAAATTCAGCACTTACTGTGTATTTATATTCCTTTGGGCATGCCTGGTATACGATCCGCTTGCTCACTGGGTCTGGGGCACGGGTGGATGGTTGAAAAACATGGGGGCGCTCGATTTTGCCGGGGGCCTCGTGGTTCATATCAGCTCAGGTGTTGCCGCGCTTGCCTGCGCACTTGTCCTGGGCAAAAGAAAGGGATACCGGGTCGAAATTATGGCCCCGCATAACCTTACTTTGACAATATTGGGAGCCTGCCTGTTGTGGTTCGGGTGGTTTGGGTTCAATGCGGGCAGCGCGGTAGCCTCGGGTGCGCTCGCCACTTCCGCCTTTGTTGTCACACACATTGCCACCGGTGCCGGAGCCATGTCGTGGATGGTCACGGAATGGCTTCACAGGGGAAAACCGACTGCTCTCGGCGCAGCTTCCGGTGCGGTAGCGGGCCTTGTCGCCATTACGCCTGCATCCGGTTTTATCGGTCCACTTCCGTCACTCATTTTAGGAATTATTGCCGGTGCGGTCTGCTACGGAGCAGTGAACCTCAAATCCCGGTTCGGCTATGACGACGCGCTGGATGTGGTCGGCGTTCACGGTGTCGGCGGGTCCCTGGGCGCTCTGTTGACCGGGTTGTTTGCTTCCAAGCTTATCAACCCTGATGGCGGCAACGGGCTCTTTTTCGGAAACCCGGGACAACTGGGCATTCAGGCGATGTCGGTAGCAACTGCCTGGATTTACTCTTTCGTGGTAACCCTCGTAATATTGAAAGTACTGGATGCAGTTATGGGCCTGAGGGTAAGCGAAGAGGATGAATCGACCGGTCTCGATCTGAGTCAGCATGGAGAAGTAGGGTATACATTCGAAGCATAAGGAAGAAGCGTGAAGCGGGGAGCGTGAAGCGGGAAGAAACCATGCTTCCCGCTCCCTTTTCCATGTTACATAACTATTTGTATTTTCAGAACATCCTCGCGCGGGATCGCCTTTTCAATACGAATTTTTACCTTCTCCCCCTGATTGAAATTAGCGTTTTCGGGAACCGGCGCATTTGCTTCGATCAGGAAATCAGGTATCAGAAGGTGCGCGTAGCGTGCGTTTTTGACCAGCACCAAGGCGCTGAGGTTATCTATATCTTCCTGTTCCATGTATTTAAGAATCCAATACCTGGTCCATTTTCGCTGAATGGTGAAGACTCTTGAGTGGGCCAGGGAAAGCGGGGCTATAAGGCTGTCGAGTTCCTGTTTGGAGTAGAGTTCGGCGTCCATGGCCAGGGCGTGTTTCAATTGACGTTGAACCACGAGGTCGGAGTATCTCCGAATGGGTGAGGTGACGGTGGTATAATTAGGAATTGCGAGGCTGCAGTGGGGTTTGGGCTCAGTTGTCAGCTCCGCCCGCGAAAAGAGCCGCCTGCGGCGATAAATACTGAAGAGTTCGTGCTCGCTTTGAACAAACTCGGTTTCCTGCCTGCATTCCGCCTGGCTTCGATACAGGGCGGGTATATCTCTTTGGGCAAGATAGACGGCGGCGGCGGCGTTTGCCTCGATCATCCATTCGGAAACCAGAATCTGGCTGGGGCTTTCCTTGTCGTAGCGAGAAATCTGAATCATCCCGGCACTGTTCACATAAACCTGGATCTCGGGAATAGGAAGGACGATAGCACCACGATCGAGCCGCTTCTGCCGAAGCTTGACGGCAAGATCATAGAGGGCTTTAAATTTGCCGCCTTCAAGGACCCTGTCGTTAACATCCCCGTAGGTGAGCTGTTTTCGAATCCTGACCACACTCTTGCAAATCCTGGTCTTTGAGATATCTGCTTTCGAATCGATGGTGATCAGGAAACTGAGCGCGAGGCGGTCCTCTTGCGCCTTGAGGCTCAAAATCCCTTCTGAAAGTGAGGCGGGCAGCATCGAGACGCGCTCATCGGGCAGGTAGATCGAACTTGCCCTTGCCTCGGCTTCGCGATCCAGGGGGCTCCCCTGTTCGATAAGTTCGGCAACGTCGGCGATGTGGATGCCTACCTCGAAAAGTCCGCTCTCCAGTTCGACCACGCTGAGCGCGTCGTCATAGTCGCGCGTAAAAGGGCTGTCGACCGTAAAAACATCCAGGCTGGTGAGGTCTTCCCGTTCACTTGCGGCCTTTTGCGTGAGAGTCGATATCGTAATCCGTTCAGCCTGTTCCACGGCATCGGGCGGGAACTCGGCCGAAAGACCGTGTTCATGGAGCATGAGGTTTTCGTCTTCGCGCCATACGCCCAGCCTTACAAGAATGCGGAAAGCCGACTGGGAAGTCGAAGCAAGGCCGGCCAGCTTGAGAAGTTCCTTGATGAAAGCGCTTTGCTTCGCATCCTCTCCGAAGAGAGCGAAGTTTTTGAGTTCTTCGGTGATCTCATCACGGAAATCGATCTGGGTAATATTTTGCTTACGGTTATAAATACTTGCGACCCACCTGGCTCCTTCGATCAGTTTTTGTTCCCTTTCCGCCTCCTTTTCCAGTTCGAGGCGGCGGGTCTCCACGTTTTGAGCGGACCGCGGGTAGAACCTGGAGTCTTTCGCCTGGAAATAGAGCCTGTCGGAGAGCAGCAGTCGCTTGAGTGCGGCGGCCTGGTCGTCCGAGACCGGAGTGCTGAAAATGAACTCTGCAATTTCTACGGCATCGTAGCTGGCATCTTCCGATTCGAGCAGGGACCAGATTGCCTGCATATCAATCCGGTTCATGATCTCCTTGCGGTTCACGGAGATGGATCGCAGTTTCTCCAGCAGTTGGTCACGGCTCAACTCCAGGTCAAGGGATTTCTTCCCGCTGTAAACGACTCGCGAAAAGGTGAGGCCCACTTCACGGTTGCTCTCCGAGAGCGCATTGAAGCGGCCGTCCTTTACGCTGAGCACGACTCCGCAAAGGATTTCCTTTGATTCGAAAAATTCGAACACGGCGCCGGGCGCAATCTCTATGCCCTCATTCCGGCTCATGAAATACTCTCCATAATAAAACTATCGATCATTCGCTTTAGGTTCTTTCCTGTTTGTTCAATTGTTTCCCTCTGCGCCCTGTGCGCCTTTGCGGGGCATCCTTGAGGATTTCCTCTCTTAGCGAATGCAGGGTCTGAAGGGCCGATAGGGGGGTCATGCTATCCGGATCAAGTTCGATGATTCTGCCCTGCACCCAGTCAGGGGCCTTTTGGAAAAGGGCAAGCTGCATGCCCGGCTCGACCTCGACCTTCGGTGAGCTGTAAGCCGGCGCCTTCAGACTCGGTCCGCCGGAGGCGGATTTACCTCCTTCGAGTTGATGCAGGATTTGTGCGGCGCGGTCCGTAATCTCACCGGGCAGGCCGGCAAGCCTCGCCACCTGGATTCCATAGCTTTTATTCACACTGCCCGCGGTCAATTTATGAAAAAAGAGTATCTCCTGCTGCCATTCCCTGATCGCCACATTGAAGTTTTTAACTCTCGACCGGTTCCGCGCAAGCTCAGTCAGCTCATGATAATGAGTGGCGAATAGGGTTTTAACCCCCTTGCCCCCAAAATCGTGTAAAAATTCCGCAACAGCCCAGGCTATGCTCATGCCGTCGAAGGTGCTTGTGCCTCTTCCGATTTCATCCAGTATGATAAGGCTTTGAGGCGTTGTCTGGTGTAGAATATTTGCGGTCTCCTGCATTTCGACCATAAATGTGGACCGGCCTCGCGCCAGATCGTCTGAAGCCCCGACCCGAGTGAAAATGCGGTCTACGATGCCGATATGGGCTTGAGAGGCCGGGACGAAGGACCCGATCTGCGCTAGCAAAACTATCAGGGCTGCCTGCCTGAGAATAGTAGATTTGCCGGCCATGTTCGGGCCTGTGATAATGAGGACCTGTTGGCTTTCCTGATCGAGCTCCAGGTCGTTGGGCACGAAGCCGCCGTCCGGCAGAAACCGCTCTATGACTGGATGCCTTCCATCCCGGATGCGTATGGAATCGCTCGAATCAACCTCCGGCTTGCAGTAATCGTATTTTACGGCCAGTTCTGCCAATGAGCTGAGACAGTCCATGTCGGCAATTATTTGGGCCATCTTTTGTATGCGTCCGCTTTCCCGGGAAACGGCTCCCCTTAGCTCGATGAAAAGCCGCTCTTCGAGTTCGAGCCTTTTTTCATCGGCCTCCAGCACCTGGACCTCGAATTCTTTCAGTTCCTCGGTAATAAAGCGTTCCGCGTTTACCAGCGTCTGTTTTCGGAAATAATGCTGAGGGGCCGAGGCGAGGTTGGATTTTGATATCTCTATAAAATAGCCGAAAACCTTGTTAAAGCGGACCTTGAGCGAAGAAATTCCAGTTTCACGGCGCTGAAGGGCCTCATATTCGGCCATCCACCCTTTTGCGTCGCGGCTCAACCGGATGTATCCGTCCAACTCGGGGTGGAAACCGGCATTTATCGCGCCTCCGTTCGAAAGGGTTGCCGGAGGGGGGTCGCAAAGAGCGGCCTGCAGATTGTCGGTAAGTTCTTCGAGACTGTCCCAGCCGGCCGCAATGCCAGCCAGAAAGTCGCTCTGACAGTCAGCTATTGTTTGTCCCAGGCGAGGCAGCGCCTGCAAGGATTTCTTGAGACCTATAAGGTCACGGGGAGTAGAAACGCCTGTGCTGTTTCTTGCGTTGAGCCTCTCGATATCGTTTATGCCTCCCAGCAAATCCAGCACCGCCGCTCTGAGCTCGCTTCGGGCAGCCAGTTCGGCAATTGCATTCTGTCTTTGCACGATCTGCCCGATCTCCAGCAGCGGATAACGCAGCCAGTGCCGAAGCCTGCGGCCTCCCATCGCGGTTCGCGTATTATCGACCACATCGATCAGGGAGCCCTTTCTTCCCTGAAAGCCTGCCGAGTAAAATATTTCCAGGTTTCTGACGGTAGCCTCGTCAAGTCCCATGAACTCGGAGCGCTTGTAGGGTATTACCGTTTTAATGTGTTCGCAGGACCCGAAAAGGTTTTCCTGGACATAGGCCAACACCGCCCCTGCGGCCTGAACTGCCGAATCCATCCCGTTGATTCCGAAACCCTCCAGCGAGTGCACCCGGAAATGGGAAGTAAGCCTCTCCAGGGTGCGGCGCTTGTCGAAATGGACCTCGTCCATATGCGTGAAGGAGGTATCGATCCGGTTTTGCACCAATTTTGCCCACCCTGCCAGCGTGTCGCTGGACCCTGATTGCGCGCTTGCAGAATCGCCGCTCGCCAGCGTGCCGCTGGACCCAGGATGCGCGCTTGCAAAATCGCCGCGCGAGGGTAGCAAAATTTCTTTGGGGTTGATTTTAATCAGCTCTTCGAGCAGACTTTCCTCTGAATCAAGCTGCGTGATCCTGAACTCAGCGGTCGAGATGTCCAAAAAGGCAATCCCGATTTGTTTTCCGTGTCCGGGGGCAAAGACCGAAGCCAGGTAGTTCGGCTGGTTCGACGTCAGGTTCTGGTTGTCGACGATAAGCCCTGGGGTCAGGACCCTGGTAACTTCCCGGCGCACGAGGCCTTTGGCCTTTTTGGGGTCCTCGACCTGATCGCAGATGGCTATCTTATAACCCGCGGAGACCAGCCTTGCCACATAGCCCTCCGCCGCGTGATAGGGAACTCCGCACATCGGGACAGGATTTTCAGCCTGTCTGTCCCTCGATGTCAGCGCAATATCGAGCACTCTGGAAGCTGTCACGGCATCTTCCATGAACATCTCGTAGAAGTCCCCCATGCGATAGAACAAAATCGATTCCGGGTACTTCGATTTGATTTCGAGGTACTGCCGCATCATAGGAGTAAGATCGTTCATCTGTAACTTTCCGGGCGGGATTTTTCCCTTTGTTCATCCTTAAAGAAATACCGACCCGGCCGAATCCGGGTTAAAATACTATTATGTTCAATGCTTGTTAATTAATTGCAGGTTCAATATCAAGAGAGAAAAAAATTTGGAGTCCAATATTGAATCCCGACGTTATCCGCCTTCGAGGCGTTCGCCAGCATAACCTGAAAAACCTGGACCTGGATATAGCACTAAACAAGCTGATCGCGCTTACCGGCGTGAGCGGTTCGGGCAAGTCCAGCCTTGCCCTTCATACGCTTTATGCCGAGGGGCAGCGAAGGTACATCGAGACTTTCTCGCCCTATGCCCGCCAGTTCCTGGAGCGGATGGACCCGCCCGAGGCCGACTTGATAGAGGGAATTCCGCCCAGCATTGCCATAGAGTCGGGGACCGCTGTTCGAAGCTCCCGGTCCACAGTCGGGACAATAACCGAAATCAACGACTATCTGAAGCTGCTTTTTGCAAGACTTGCGACGCCGCAGTGCCCGGTGTGCGGAAATCCTGTGGCCAAAGATACGCCCGAGACGATTTTCGGCAAACTTGACGAGCTTTCCGCCGAAGACAGGGTGTTGATATGTTTTCCTTTCCGGGCAGATCGGGAAGGTCAGTGGCGAACCCGCCTCGTATCGCAGGGTTTCCTGCGGTTGTTCGTTGACGGGGCCGTTGTGGATCTTGAGACTCTAAGCGGTGCTGAATCGAAGAGTTTCGCCGGGGTCGATCTGCTGGTCATCGTAGACCGGCTGCTCTGGGGCAAAACCGCGCGCAGTCGGGTGCTGGATTCCATAAGCACCGCCTACAGGATGGGAACGGGGCGCATGGCTGTGGTCGTGATGCCTGACCGGATCAGGAGGTTCAGTTCGGAGCTTTCATGCGCTGATTGCACGGACGCTCCTCCCATTGCTCCCCCCAACCCGAACCTGTTCTCTTTCAACAGTCCCATCGGGGCCTGCCCCAAATGCCGTGGTTTTGGCAGAAACATCGGAGTGGACATCGATCTGGTCATTCCGGACCGGAGCCTTACCATAAGAGACGGAGCAGTCAAACCCTTCGGGACGGACAGGGAGGAATATCTTGAGCTTATTGATTTTTGCGGGAAGGAAAAAATCCCACTGGACGTTCCGTTTGCAGATATCGATGATTCCTCGCGTCTCAAGATTATAAACGGTACGAAAGGCTACTACGGGATAAAAGGATTTTTCGAGTGGCTGGAAACAAAGACATACAAGATGCACGTGCGGGTTTACCTGTCGAGATACAGGGCATACGTTCCCTGCGATGCCTGCGGGGGATCACGCTTCCAGCCTTCGACCCTTCTGTACCGGCTTCGGGGAGCGAACATAGCCGAACTTGCCTCTTACAGCATTGAAAAACTCAACTATTTCTTCGGGGCTGAATGGCCCCTGATTTCGCAGGACCCGGCGGCATCCCTGCTGATCAGCGAGATTCGGAGCAGGCTTCAGTTCCTGATGGCTGTGGGGTTGCATTACCTTTCTCTTGACCGGCAATCGAGGACCCTCTCGGGCGGCGAAGTGCAGCGGGTGCATCTTACACGAGCCCTTGGGTCTGCGCTGGTAAATGTACTCTACGTGCTTGACGAACCCAGTGTAGGACTTCACGCCCGCGACCAGAAAAGGCTTATGGGACAGTTGAGCCGCTTGGTGGCCATGGGAAACAGCGTTGTGATGGTCGAGCACGATCAGACAATGATACGGTTTTGCGACGAAGTAATCGACATGGGGCCCGGTGGAGGAGAGCGCGGCGGGGAAATAGTATTCAAAGGACCGCCCGAAGGGCTTGCCGGATCGATGGAGAGCCTGACTGGCGCATACCTTTGCGGGCGGAAATCGGTTTTGCCCGATTCACTGATCCGCCACTCGCCGCACCCGTGGAAAAAACTCACCGTCAGATGCGCGCGTGAGAACAACCTCAAGGGAATCGATGTGACAATTCCACTTGGTCTACTGGTGGGAATAAGCGGCGTCTCCGGTTCCGGGAAAAGCACACTGGTTGAAAAGACGCTCTACCAGGGATGGCTCAGGAAGAAAGGCAAGCCGGCTGAAACTCCGGGTCTTCACGACGAAATTACGGGAGCCGAAAGCGTCGGCGATATTATGATGGTCGACCAGCAGCCCGTGGGTCGAACTCCCAGGGCCAACCTTCTGACATACACCGGTGCGCTGGATTCGCTGCGCAAGATGCTCGCCCAGACGCCCGAAGCTGTTGCAAAGGGCTTTTCGGCCAGGCATTTCTCATTCAACGTGCCGGGCGGAAGGTGCGAGACGTGCAACGGGGAGGGGTTCGAACGTGTCGAGATGCAGTTTCTCGCCGATGTTTTTGTCCGCTGTCCCCAGTGTGGAGGAAAAAGATTCAAGCAGGAGGTGCTCGATATCAGGCTGCGGGGGCTCTCCATAGGCGATATGCTGGAAATGAGCGCTTTCGAGATACTTGAGCGTTTTCCCGAAAGCCGGCAGCTTGCAGAGGCTCTGGAACCAGTGATCGCGATAGGCCTGGACTATATCTGCATGGGGCAGCCGCTAAGCACGCTCTCCGGCGGCGAGGCCCAAAGACTCAAGCTTATCCGGCACCTTTCCGGCGGGCAGCCGGGCGGCGAAAAGCTCTTCATCCTGGACGAGCCAACCACGGGATTACACCCGGAAGATATCTCCAAATTGATCCGCGTCCTGGGCAAACTGGTCGCGAAGGGAAACACCGTCCTCGTAGTCGAGCATAATCTGGATCTTCTGACGGCGTGCGACTGGATCATAGACCTTGGTCCGGAAGGAGGCGAAGGAGGCGGATCGGTTGTGTGCACGGGCACGCCGGAAACGGTCGCCGAGTGCGCGCAGAGCATAACCGGCCGGTTTCTCAGGGAACGCCTTGCGGAAAATAAAAGGTTTTTCGAAGGTTATAACCCCGGCCCTCTGCCGGCGGGGGATAGCCTCACTGAGGCAGCCGAGCCCCAGTCCCGATTTTCCTGCGCCGACCCGGGAGGATTTGTCTTGCC
>OMOE01000139.1:16465-72213 GCA_900290365.1 Syntrophobacter sp. SbD1
TGAGGCAGCCGAGCCCCAGTCCCGATTTTCCTGCGCCGACCCGGGAGGATTTGTCTTGCCGCCGCCGGAGGCAGCGGCGAACCCGGCCGGCGGTCCCACCGCCATTGTTATACGAGGGGCGCGTGAACACAATCTCAAGATCGAAGAAATCCGGCTTCCGCGCCAAAAAATGAGCGTTTTGACCGGACTGAGCGGCTCCGGAAAATCCACTCTGGCTTTTGACGTGATTTTTGCCGAAGGCCAGCGCAGATACCTTGAATGCCTGTCTTCGTATGTCCGTCAGTATTTCAAGATAATGGAGAAGCCTGATGTGGACCAGATATTGGGGCTGCCTCCAACCATCGCCATCGAGCAAAGGACGAGTCAGTTCGGCAGGAGGTCCACGGTCGGCACGATTACCGAAACCTACCACCTGCTTCGGCTGTTATATGCGAAACTCGGGGAGCAGCGCTGCCCGGAGTGCGGCAGAAAACTGGAAACCCTCAGTGTAGACGATATCATGTCGCGAATCCGGGATGAAGCCGGCACAGGCCCGATGAAGCTTATGGCGCCGTTGGTTCACGGGCGCAAGGGAATTTACCGGGATCTTTTTGCGCGTCTCAGCCGCCTGGGATTCGAGCAGGTAAGGGTCGATGGTGAGTTTATGCCCCTCGATCCCATACCCGAAATTGCGCGGCGCCGCGAGCATGATATAGAAGTGCTGATTCCGGGGACAGATGGGGGCGGGATGGGCGTCGATTCATTGTCCGATTCCGTCCGCCGCGGGCTCGCAATGGGAGGGGGTATTCTTTACCTGGATTCGGGCCGGGGAGAGACAAAGGTCTTCAGCCGGCATCTCTACTGCCCGGTATGCGGCCTCGGGCTTGCTCCTCTTGACCCGAGGCTGTTCTCCTTCAACAGCAGGCAAGGGTCTTGCCAGTCCTGCATGGGAACAGGGAGAATAAGGCGGATCAGCGCCCAACGGCTTCGCGGCGCTCCGGACATTTCGCTCAAAGAGGGGCTGATCGGTTTTCTTCGCGCGTCAGTGTGGCGGGGTTCGAGGCGGGAAGCGGAAAAGTTCCAACGGTTCTGGAAAAGCGAATTGGGAGTGGACGTGGAAAAACCGGCTGCGGCTGTCAGTGATTCAGTCTGGGAAGCTATTCTGCACGGCAAGAGCGGAAAATTTCCCGGAATTCTTTCAATCCTTGAGGCGGTTACAGAAGAAGATGAATCCTGGAAATGGCTTCGGCATCTGTACGACGATCTGCCCTGTCCGGAGTGCTCAGGCTCCAGGCTAAACCCCCAGGCGAGGTCTGTTTTCTTCAGGGACCTCAATATCAGCGCGATGAGCTCTCTGAGGGTGTCCGAGCTTGACAGGATGTGGAAAAAGTTTCACTTCACGAAGACGGAGGCCCCGATTGCGGTCCCTATCTCCAGGGAAATCGTGTCAAGACTTTCCTTTTTACTGAAAGTGGGGCTGGGGTATTTATCCCTGGACAGGTCCGGCGACACCCTGTCGGGTGGCGAAACACAAAGAATAAGGCTTGCCGCTCAGCTTGGCTCAAATCTTCGCGGAGTCTGCTATATTCTGGATGAGCCTACAATCGGTCTTCATCCCGCTGATAACCGAAAACTGCTGGAGAGTTTGCAGAAGCTGAAGGATAAGGGGAACTCGGTTATCATTGTCGAGCACGATCCGGAAACCATGAAGAAAGCCGATGTACTGGTGGAACTTGGCCCCGGAGCGGGAAGCAGCGGCGGAAAGGTTGTCGCCATGGGCAGCTTCAATCAATTGGCCAGGAAGTCTACGACCCTTACGGGCCAATGGTTCGGAAGAACAATTGACGGATTGTGGCCGATTCCGGCCAGAAAGAAGGCGGGAGAATTCGGCTGGCTCGAATTCAGGGACGCGAGGACGAGAAATCTCAAGGGAATCGACGTCAGGATTCCGCTGGGGCTTTTAGTCACCGTCACAGGGGTTTCTGGCGCAGGAAAGAGCACGCTGGTCAATGAAGTAGTCTATAAGGGCCTTGTGCGCGCTCCCGGCTTCTCCGGCTCTTCACCGCCTCTTTTTGCGCGCGGCGATTCTGCAAGCGCGCAACTCGTCAGCGGCGACACGCCGCCGCGCGGCGATTCTGCAAGCGCGCAACCTGTCAGCGGCGACACGCCGCCGCAGAGGGTGCTCGAAGTAGACCACAATCCGATCGGGCGGACCCCGAGGTCCATTCCTGCCACATATATAGGCGTCTGGGACGAAATCCGGAAATTTTTCGCCCTGCTGCCCGAATCGAGAGCGCGAGGGTTCGGGCCGGGGAGGTTCTCATTCAACGTTAGAGGCGGCCGTTGTGAGGAGTGCAAAGGCCAGGGGCAGAGCAAGGTGGAAATGAATTTTCTGCCCGATGTCTTCGTTCCCTGTGAATCGTGCGGCGGGAGGCGGTTCAATGCTGAAACCCTCGACATGAGGTTCAAGGGCCAAAACATTGCCGATGTCCTTGAAATGTCGGTGGACGATGCTTGTCAGCTTTTCTCGGAGATCCCGCGCATTTCTCGCAAGTTGAAAGTCCTGGGCGACCTGGGCCTGGGGTACCTGGAGCTTGGCCAGCCCAGTCCGACCCTTTCAGGAGGTGAAGCGCAGCGAATCAAGCTCGCCGGTGAACTCGGAAACAGCAGAATAGCCTCATTCTATATTCTCGACGAGCCTACAACGGGGTTGCACCGGGCCGATATAAAGCGGCTGGTGGATGTGCTGAGGGCGCTTACCGGCCACGGCCACACCGTCCTGGTTATCGAGCATAACACCGATTTTATCTGGGCCAGCGACTACGTGATCGACCTCGGTCCGGGCAGCGGCGACCAAGGAGGGGAAATCGTGGCGCAGGGCACCCCGGAGGAGATAGTCGCCGCCGGTAAAAAATCACTTACCGGACAGGCTTTGAGGGCAATTAGGAATTAATTCGATTTTAGATTTTAGATTGGATTGGGAAGTCCTAACCAGAAATTCTGCAATCTTGAATTTGCAATCAAAAATCCAAAATCAAAAATCCTTAGAAGGCTTTCTTCATATTTTCGAGCAGCAGGCGCATTGAGTCGCGTATGGTTGAAAAATTTTCCTTTTTCTCCAAAATGGCATCGGCACTCTGGATATATTCACCATCGACAAGTTCATCGGAACAATTTTCAACCAGCGCACTAACGCTCTCCATAGATGATTCCAGGTGAAACTGAAGGGCGAGTACCCGGCCGCCGTTGAATGAAAACGCCTGAGCGAGGCAGGCTTTGCTTTCGGCAAGCATGGCCGCTCCGGGTGGAAGAGAGAATGTGTCGCCGTGCCAGTGGAGCGCCTGGAATCGGGCTGGAAAGCCTTTGAAAGCCGCTGATTCAGCGCCTTCGGGCCTGAGCCTGATCGGAAACCAGCCGATTTCTTTGTATCTATTGCGAACAACCGGCCCGCCGAGGACATCTGCGATCAACTGTGCGCCAAGGCAGATGCCTATAACAATTTTGTCCCTGGCTATGGCTTTTTCGATGAATTTTTTTTCAGCGGCAAGCCACGGATATTCCTTTTCCTCATATATGTTCATCGGGCCCCCCATAACCACCAGCCAGTCCAGATCATCGTGGTCCGGAAGGTTTTCCTGCCTGTAAAGGTGAGTTCCCGATACCTTCCATCCCTGGTTCTCGGCCCAATCCCCTATGTTGGCCGGCCCTTCGAACGGTACATGCTGAATGCAATGCAATTTCATCTTCAGTCCTCTATAAATCAAGAATTCGCGAATTCCAGTATAGCATTTTGCAGAAAAAAGAGTTCTCGGTTTTTATTTGTCCGGCCACTGACCAATGGTTTATTGTTATTGAGGCGCTCCTGCTTCGATCCATTTTTCTATAAGTGTGATATCGTTTCCGGAAAGCCATGGCGGGCCGTCTTTGGGCATGCGGGGCTTCCATGTCCCTTTGATCGCCTTCACCAGTTTGCTTTTGGCGGGGTCTCCCTTGATAATAGCCGGCCCATCTTTTGCTCCGGCGATTATGCCGTTGTAGCTATCCAAGTGAAGACCTTCAGGGGGGCGTGTCCCACCGTGACACTTTACGCATCGGGACTGAAATATGGCATCGACATCGGAGAAAGCAGGCACTCCCTGCTGGGCAAAAACCTGGGGCATGCAGATCATCAAAGCGACAAAAAACAACGCAAATATGCCCAATAGATACGCTTTCATATGGATACTCCAGGCAGTTGTTTGTTGTTTATTGACTGTAACGAATTACCGTGGCCAGGAACTTAAGGCGGAATTCCAAAATGTGAAGGCAGGCCTGGAATAATAATACATAAAAAAAAGGACTTGGCCGTGCACCCTCCGTCGAACCGGCCAATACTGACCGCGCACCTTCGGGCAACCAGGCTAGATTTGACCGCGACACAGCCGATGATACTTACCGCTGCTTCCTTCCGGACCTGACGGGGTTCGTAGTCGTCTGTTGCGTGGTGTCCAACCGGCGCCGGAATTAGACACGGCCAGCTCAGCCACAGCCCTTCGAAGGGGATTCGACCCCGCTGAAGCGGATCTCGGGCTACAGGGCACCGCTAACTCCCCGTCTAGCACGGCCAAGATGTATTTCCAGCACTCAGGAACCAATGTAACATATTCGGTTGACAAATGCAATAAGAACAGTCTTCAGTGGCCGGTGGTCAGTGGTCAGAGAAAAACAAAAAAACAGTCGCCAGGCTGCATTTAAGGTCTTTTTCTGACCGCCGGCCACTGACCACTGCTCTCAGGATTGCTTCTTCGTTCCGGCCGGCGGCTGGGCCTTTTTAGCCTTCAGTTGCTCGACCTTTATCCGCTCGTAATCTTCTTTCGCCTTTTGGTCCTTGAAGTCCAATTTGAGTATGGCCTCGAGTTTCTTCGACGCCTCGGGATAGTTTCCGGTCTCCTCGTAGAGGTAGGCGGCGAGCCTGTAGTATTTTTTCTCCTTTGGCTGAAGCCGAATCAACTGCTCGAGTTCATGAATGGCCGATTTCTTGTCTCCAAGTTTGGTGGCCGCCTGAAGAAGATATTTATGGACGCTGCCTGAATCAGGGTCTTTGGCTGCTATGCCCTGGAAGTAGGTTTGCATGCCCTTGTAATCTTTCCTGTCTTCGTAAAATTTATACACGGAATCCAAATTGGCTGGGTTTTTGGGATCAAGCTTTGCCAGTTCCTGGCGAACCTCGATTTCGGCCTTATCATTTCGGAGCTTTTCATAAATTACGAGCAACTGTTTCCTGGATTCAACATCTTTGGGGTCCATGGAAGCAATTGCCTGCAAATGAATCTGCGCCTTGTCGTACCTCTTTTGATCGATATAAAGCATCGAGACATTGAACAGATACTTGCGATTATTAGGCTCCCTCTGGAGAAGTTTTTCATAATTTACGATTTGCCCGTTCTTATCGTTCATTTTTTCGAGAATTGGAACAAGGCTGATGAGTGCTTCGTTGTTGTGAGGGTCCTGCTGGACTATCGATTCGTAAATCTCCCTGGCTTGGGCGTGATTTCCTTGCTTTTCGCAGATTTCGGCCAGAAGGACCCGTGTCTTCGCATCATTGGGGTTCTTGCGCAGATACTTCTCAAATTCCGCTGCGGCCTCATCCGTTTTACCGTTTCGAAGCAGAGTGACTGCCAGGTTATACTGCACATTGGAGTCCATTACTCCGGCCTTTTCGGCCCTCTGCCACGCTGAAGCCGCCCTTTGCCAGTCCTTGCCTTCGCCGGCCAACTGGGCAATTTCCACCAGCACCTGGGAACGGAAGGAATGCGGGATTTCCCGCTCATATTTTTCGAGAAATATCTCAGCCAGGTCGGCCGTCTTCTTTTTTTTCAAGTAGGTCAAAAATTCCCTGAATGTCTGTTCCTCTTCGGTCAGCTTCAGCAGATCGATATAGACCTGGAGGGCCTCATCTGTCTTATTCATTACCTGGTAGACCAGAAGAAGCTTTTCGGAAATATTTCTGGATTTTCCGGATTGGTCTATTTCCTTGTAGAGCCGCGCGGCGTCCTGATAGCGTTTGATGTCAAAGTAAAGCCCTGCAAGCTGGGTCTTGAGAAGCACGTTAGAGCCGTTGTCCTGGAGCGCCTTTTCGAGATAGGAGATTCTTTTTTCGATATCCGGACTGGTATTCGCTTTGTGGAGCCAGTCCTTGTAATCGAGCTGAACAAGGAGAGTGACCTTGCCGACCGGCCGGTTCCACAGCAATACCCTTAACTCGGCAAGCTTGGGTTGTTCAAACGATTCTTGAGGAAAAAGGTCCTGTATCGTCACCCCCGGTTTTTTGCAGATTGGCTTTACGTCCACATCTGAAGAGACTACCTTTGTTCCCAGTGTGAGCCATCCGTCCGTTTTGATATCGACGAGTTGGAGAGAATCCCTGGGATTTACAATAATCTGGGAGTCGGGAACGAGGAGCAGTTCCTGGCCGTTGTGCTGAAAATGAAGAGCTACCAGTTTTGTTGGAAAGAACCTGAATGAGGAAAAGCCGCCCCGGGGTATGAAGAAAACGAAAGCTGCTCCCAATGCGAAGATAACGCAGCAAAGGACGATAATAAGGATGCGGCGAGATGTCCGCTGTTTTTTTTCTTTTTCCCCTCCGCCGCGGTGAAAAGAGCCGGCAGATCCATAAGGATAACTGCGTCTTGAACTCATTTTTTCAGCATCACTCCCTGTAGAGATTGGCTGCCTCGTGGATTTTGCGGATTTCATCGGGTCCGAGCAGCCGATGTTGACCCGTTGCCAACCTGCCAATGCGCACCGGTCCGTAAGCAATGCGCCTGATCTTCAATACCGGGTGTCCCACCGCCATGCACATGCGCTTTATTTGGCGGTTCCAACCCTGATGGAGAGTAATCCTCAACCATGCGGCGTTTGGAAGTTCTCGAATTACCTCAACTTCTGCCGGGGCAGTCACTCCCTCTTCCATTCGGATACCGGTCCGGAGTTGTTGTAAAGCTTTTTTGTCAGGATGTCCCTTAATTTTTACATCATATACCTTAGATATTCCATACCTTGGATGAAGCAGGCGATTTGCCAGTTCTCCATCGTTGGTAAGCAGAAGGAGTCCTTCGGCGTCATAGTCCAGCCTGCCCACGGGAAAAATCCGTTGCCCGAAATCGGGCAGAAAATCCAGGACGGTCCGGCGGCCCTGGGGGTCGGATACGGTGGTGACACAGCCGCCGGGTTTATTGAAGACAACGAGAACCCGCTTCTCCTGGAGAGAAACGGGCTTGCCGTCCAGGCGAATGCGGTCGTTGAGGGGATCGACGCTGCAGCCGATCGCTGCCTTCTCACCGTTGACATCCACCCGGCCCTGCCCGATCAGTTCTTCGGCAGCGCGCCTGGAACTAACTCCAGCCTGTGCAAGAAATTTCTGAAGCCGCATAATTTATAAGTAAAAAGTAAAAAGCAAAAAGTAAAAACCGGAAAGAGCTTCTTTTACTTTTGCCTGTTTGCCTTTTTACTTTTGCCTTTCTTATTAGATTCCTATGGCCTCGCGCACCAGTTCCATGGTAATGGCCGATTCCCGCCTTGCTCTTTCATTGCCGGCAGCTATGATTTCCTTTACCTTGCCGATTTCACTTTCGAGCTCGAGGCGTCTTTGCCGCATCGGCGCAAGCCTGGAGATAACATTTCGAATGAGGATCTTCTTGCATTCAACACACCCTATGCCGGCCGTGCGGCACCCGTCTGCAACCTGTTCGATCTCGGCTGGTGAAGAATAGAGCTTGTGATATGCGAAAACAGGGGAAATCTCGGGGTCTCCGGGATCGTGGCGCCTGACCCTCTGGGGATCGGTCATCATCTTGGATATCTTTTCGGTTATTTCCTTTTCGGACTCCGTGATAAAGATGCAATTTCCGTAGCTTTTGCTCATCTTCCTTCCATCGAGGCCCGGGAGCACGGGCGAATCGGTCAGCAGCCCGTCGGGAATTGGGAATATCTCGGATTTATACATGAAATTGAACCGGCGTGCGATTTCCCTGGTCAGCTCGATGTGAGGAAGCTGGTCTTTGCCAACGGGAACGCCGTTTGCGCGGTATATGATTATATCGGCGGCCTGAAGCACCGGATAACCCAGGAATCCGTAAGTCGCCAAATCCTTCTGATCGAGTTGCTGCTGCTGTTCTTTGTAGGTGGGGTTGCGCTCGAGCCAGGGCAGGGGAGTAATCATCGCGAGCAGAAGATAAAGCTCCGCATGTTCCTTTATGTCAGATTGGATAAACATCGTGCAGCGTTGCGGATCAAGCCCCGCGCTCAACCAGTCGAGGACCATCTCCCAGGTGTTTTCACGGATTGATTCCGGGGATGCGTAGTCAGTGGTAAGAGCGTGCCAGTCGGCAACAAAAAAGTAACAGTCATACTCATCCTGAAGCTGAACCCAATTTGCGAGCGCGCCGTGAAGGTTGCCCAGATGAAGGCGCCCGGTAGGACGCATGCCGCTAAGTATTCTTTTCCTATCAGCCATAACAGGCCCTGTCTCCTTCTAAGATAGACTATACACAGAGGTATAAAGTGAATCGGTTAACCGCTTTTACATCAAAATTCGCCAGAAAACGTATATAACAGGACTTACTAAATAACTCCAGATGCCCGAAGCAATCAACAGCAGTACTATGAGCATTCCATATCTCTCCATCCGCTCCATGGAAATTGCGACTTGCTCGGGGGCCAGCCCCGCAACTATCCTGCCGCCGTCGAGCGGCAGGATGGGAAGAAGATTTATCGCCATCAACACCAGATTGTACAGCACGGAGTATTGAGCCATCAAGTGAATGGGCACGATGACCATGTCCAATGCACCCCCTGAACTCATAAACCCTCTCAACGTCAGATGAAAGATAATTGAACTCAGGACGGCAAGCACAAAATTGCTAAGAGGGCCGGAAAGTGCAACGAGCGCCATATCCCTGCGGCCTCCCCGCAAATTTGAGAAATTTACCGGCACTGGTTTGGCCCAGCCAAAAAGGAAATGAGAACCGGTCAGCAGGAGGATTCCCGGCAGGATAATCGTTCCCAGGGGGTCGATATGTGAAATCGGGTTAAGAGTGATCCGTCCCATCATCCTCGCAGTGGGGTCTCCAAGTTTCTCGGCAACCCAGCCATGAGAAACTTCGTGGAGAATAATTGCGAAAAGCAGCGGCACAATCGAAAGTAAGATTTTCGGAACGTCAGTCATAAAAAAATCCGAGACCCCCTGAATTTAATTTCTCACGCGAAGCCGTTCTAATTTCTCACGCGAAGCCGCGAAGACGCTTAAAAATTTCCCGCCACTCCGCGTCTCTGCTAACAAAAATTCTTCAAATCACCCTCTCCAGTTCGTTCGGGAAAGAGTTCCGGACGCTTGGAGATTAGGAAATGAAGCTCTTCGGAACGATTCTGAACATGCTTGTTGATCCTTGCGTCCAGAAGTTCTTCGAGAATCTGCCGGTAAACCGGTCCGGGGGGAATTCCCATCGCCTTGAGGTCTTTTCCCTTCAGTTCGGTCTGCGTGTTTCTGTACCTGTGAAAATAATGGCTTACCGCCTTTCGCGTAGCTTCCTTATCGGCTTTGCCCATGAGGAAAAGCAATTCCTCCGGTCTGAAGGGCAGAAGCGCCCGGTAAACCTCGCTGGGTTTTCGGCTGGACAAATCCGGAAAAAAGGATTTAAGCAGTTTTCCAACGTTTTCAAAGGTCCATAGCAGCCGATCACGCTGATTTACAGTCAAAAGAAGTCTTTGGCTTGCGGCTTCCGCTTCCCGGGCGTCCAGGTTTGAAAAAAGCGCCAGAAGATAGGCCCACCAACGTTCGAGCGGTTCATCGAGGAAACTTAGCCGGTACCAGGAAATGGCCTCCCGGAGTCTGCCGAAAAGGGCTTCCATTTTTTTGTCAAAGTTTATCGAGCCTGACAAGGCGGGCATCACCGCGAATTCAGCCATTCTGCGAAGCGCCGGGACCGGGTCTTCCTCCTCGAGGATAAGCCGGATTTCGTGGAGGAGACGGTGGCCCCCTAATTTTTGGATCAGTCCCATACGCACGGCGTTTCGAATCAGTGAGGCCGTCTGTTTTCCAATCTTGAAGCCGAACCGCTGTTCAAAACGAATGGCACGCAGAATTCGCGTGGGGTCCTCGATAAAACTCAGGTTGTGAAGGACCCTGATTATTTTCTCCTTGATGTCCCTCTGTCCGCTGAAAAAATCAATAAGCTGGCCGGATTCGTCCGGGTTGAGCACGATGGCCAGAGTATTTATCGTAAAGTCCCTCCGGTAGAGGTCCATCTTCAGGGAGCTGAATTCAACAACCGGCAGCGCTGCGGGGTGCTGGTAATACTCGAATCTTGCCGAAGCTACGTCAACGGTTTGTCCGTTAGGAAAAACTAGCATGGCGGTGTTGAACTTCCTGTGAAGCTTGGCCTTTATGTTGTACTTATGCGAAAAAACCCTGGCAAATTCAATGGCGTCCCCCTCCAAAACGATATCTATATCGAAATTGGTGCGGTGCAACAGCAGGTCGCGGACAAAGCCGCCGACCGCATATGCCCTGTACCCGAGGCTTTCCGCAAGCAAGCCGAATTCCCTGAGCGTTTGAATTATGTTCTTGGGAAGTTGTTCGGCAAGCGTCGACTGGATGTTTTTTCGCTTCGGAAAGTGCGTGGCAGCCGTCTCATCCAGGATACTCTCGCCGTTATGCTCGTCGAGCATCAAATCGAGCAAGTCGCGGCGAGTGATCACGCCCAGCACTATGCCGTTTTCAACTACGGGGAGGATCCTCTGATGCCGTTCAACCAGGTGCGTCTGGATTTCGAGCAGGCCTGCGCCGGGTCCCACAAATGCAACGTCGGTATTCATAAACTCCGCCACGCTCTGTTGCGTAAGACCGTGAAAAACCGCCTTTTCAAGCACCTGGCGTGTGATCAGCCCGATTAGCGTCCCGTCCTCCAGGACAGGCATCGCATTTATGTTGTAGCGCACCATGGTCTTATGGGCTTCCCCGATTTCGATGCCCTGTCCGGTACACACGGGCGGGCTGCTCATGAGGCTTTCCGCCGTGGGATAGGGGTGAATGTGCTCCCGAAGGATCTCGATCAGCTTCTCTTCGGCCTGAACCAGGGTGAGGTCCTTGATGCTGGCGGAGGCAGCGGTTGCATGTCCCCCGCCCCCGAAAAAGTGAGCGATCGCCCCTACGTTCACCTCCGGGATGCGGCTCCTTGCGACGAGGTAGACACGGTCATCCATACGGGCCAGTGCAAATACGACCTCCAGGCTTCGGATATCGCGCAGCTTATGGACCAGCACGGCGAAATCGCCCACGTACCTGTCCACAGAAACCGTCGTAAGACACACCTCTATTCCACGGAAGTTGTAGTTTCTGGCAGAAAGTATCAGCTCATTGAGCAGACCGATCTGCTCGGCCGTAAGCTCCTGGGTGATTATGTCCGAGACCACGTTGAGGTCCGCCCCGGACTTGAGCAGAAAAGCGGCGGCTTCAAAATCTTCGGGCGTGGTGCTGTTGAAGGTGAAAGACCCGGTGTCCTCGAACACACCCAGGCTCATTATGGTTGCTTCTTCGGGTGAAACCTCTATCCCTTTTTCCAGAAACATCCGGGTGAAAAGGGTCACCGTGGACCCGTAGTTTTTCACAACCGACACATTGGCCCTGACATCGTCCTCGGCATCCGGATGATGATCGTAGACATGAACCTCAAGGTCCGGTTTGTTCAAAATATCCACAAACTTGCCAATTCGCGAAGACTGCCTCGTATCGACGAGTATGAGCCGTGTAATCTTTTCTATATCAATGTCTCGAAGTCGTTTGAAACCGTAAATATAGATGGTCGATTTTATGAAATATTCGCGCAGAGTGCGTTCCTGGGAACCCGGGAAGACGAGCAGTGCGTCGGGATAGAGCTTCCTGGCCGCAATCATCGATCCCATTGCGTCAAAGTCTGCGTTTATGTGGGTGGTAATGACTTCCATCGATACAGTCCTAAATCCTCGAGTAACAGCTCACCGCAGAGACGCGGAGAAATACAACTCCCCTGCTATCGCATTTTCTCTGCGCCTCTGCGGTGAAGAATGCCCGTCCTCAGTCCTCGCTCCTAGCCCCTCGGATGATATTTCCTGTGTATCTCTTTTAACCGCTCTCTGGCTACATGAGTGTATATCTGAGTCGTAGCTATGTCCGCATGCCCGAGCATTGCCTGCAACGAGCGCAGATCGGCCCCGTTTTCAAGAAGGTGTGTAGCAAACGAATGCCTCATCATATGCGGAGTAATGTTCAAGGCGATGCCCGCTTTTCGCGCGCTGGTTTTTATTATCTTCCAGACCCCCTGTCTCGATATCGTCTGGCCCCTGGAGTTGACAAAGACTTCGGGGATGGAATCCTTCTTCAATAATTTAAGGCGTCCGTCCTCCATGTAGGCTTTGAGGCTCTCGGCTGCAAGCTCGCCCATCGGCACAAGCCGCTCTTTTTCGCCCTTTCCCATAACTGTCAGATAGCCCGGCTCGAGGACGACCTGCCGCAACTGCAACTCGGCCAGTTCGCTCACCCTGAGGCCGCAGGCATAGAGCAGTTCGAACATGGCCCTGTCCCTCTGGCCAAGTGGTTTAGAAGGGTCGGGTTGGGCAAGCAAAGATTCTATTTGGGCCGAAGAAAGCGCTTTGGGCAACTGCGGACCCAGTTTCGGGAAATGAACTAACAAAGCAGGATTTCCGTCGGTCAAGCCCTCTTTTAGTAAAAACCTGAAAAAAGTCCGTAAGGCGGCGAGCCTGCGGGCGCGGGACCGGGCCGAAAGTGATATCCCCAATTTTTGAATATAGCCGCTTATGCTGTCGCGGGAAACTTCTTGCCAAAGGGAAATGCCCGATTGTCTCAAATAATTTTGAAAATGCCTCAGGTCGTTCGAATAAGCGGCAATGGTGTTTACGCTCAAGCCGCGCTCGACAGCCAGGGTGCTTATGAAAAGATCGATTTCGTCGTCCATATTCTGCAAATACTTTCAACTCCTGTTCAAGTAAAGAAAAAACTTATTCACTATTCACTATACACTGTTTATCATTTTTCCGTGCGCAGTTACTCGAACTTCGTATTTATGGTTGCCGCGGTGGATGCGTTGAGATAAACAAAACGGCAGGCACTCATCAGGACTCGGTGCTTATCTTTTTCGGAAAGCGGGTTAAGACAATGTTCAAAAAGTTGCTTGTCGCAAACAGGGGCGAGATCGCTATTCGCATTATGCGCTCAGCCCAGGAACTTGGAATAAAGACCGTCGCCATATACGAAGAGACAGACAAAACGGCGATGCATATCATGCGCGCCGATGAAGCCGTTTGTATCGGGAGCGGCCCCAGGCGTGACTATCTCAACATCGAGCGTGTCATACAGGCTGCCCAGAGCAGCCAGGCCGAGGCGATACACCCCGGTTACGGCTTTCTCGCCGAAAACCCCGCTTTTGCGAAGCAATGCACCGAAGCGGGGCTCGTTTTTGTCGGACCTCCCCCGGAGGTCATAATAGACATGGGGAGCAAGGTGATAGCCCGCCGGGTCATGTCCGAAGCCGGAATTCCGGTGATCCCCGGGACTCGGGTCCTGCCGCCGGGGGAAGAAGGCAAAGAGATGGCATCGGCTTTCGCAGAAGTGCATCGCTTCCCGATCATGGTCAAGGCGGTTGCGGGAGGCGGAGGGCGTGGCATTCGAGTCGCTCAAAACATGAGCGAGTTGACAAGATTTATCGAGATCGGGCGCTCGGAGGCCAAAATGGCGTTCGGCAACGATGAAGTTTACCTGGAAAAAGGTCTCAACAATCCCCGGCACATCGAAGTTCAGATCCTTGCAGACGGGCATGGAAATGTCATCCATCTGGGGACCAGGAACTGTTCGATTCAAAGACGGCATCAAAAGATGATCGAAATGGCCCCGGCCTTCCTGCCGCAGGACGTTTCCAACAAGATCTGCGATACGGCCGTGCGTGCGGCCCGTGCTTCCAATTATCTGAGCGCGGGGACAGTCGAATTTTTGCTCGACCAGGATGACAACTATTACTTCCTGGAGGTCAACACCAGGATACAGGTGGAGCACACGGTCACAGAGATGATTACAGGGCTGGACATTGTGCGCGAGCAAATTTTGGTCGCAACAGGCCTGCCTCTTTCCATATCGCAGAATGAACTCTGCTTCAGGGGGACCTCGATCGAATTGAGGATAACCGCTGAGGACCCGAAGAGCAATTTTATGCCGAACCCGGGGCTGATCGAGATATACCAGTCTCCTGGAGGTCACGGAGTGCGTATCGACGGCGCTGTGTACCAGGGGTACGAAATTCCCCGCTACTACGACTCGATGCTGTGCAAGCTCACTGTTTACGCCTACACATGGCAGGAAGCTGTCGACCGGCTGCGAAGATGTCTGGATGGTTTTCTTATCGCAGGCGTAAAAACCACGATACCCTATTACAAACAAATAGTGGCCGACCCCGATTTCATCAACCGGAATTTCGACACCTCCTATATAGAGACGCATCCGCAACTTCTGGATTATCAGGAGGAAGTCCCGCCCATGGGCAAGCTGGCCGGCCTGGTGGCCGAAATAAATGCTTATGAATTTAACCCTTATAGTGAATAGGTAGCTCCGCCTTCCACGGCGGCGAAAAGAAGATCATTCGATTGTAAATATTGAGTTGGAGTGTCTGGTAAATGGCTAATAGACAAAGAGTTACACCACAGATGCCGGCGGGCGAGATCCTTGACTTCCTGCGCCATACTCCGGGGGTTTTCCTGACCAATAACGAGCGCGATGTTTCACAGTCTGATTTCAAGTGCAGGATCATGCCGCAGACGACCCTCAAGGTTGCTCCCTATAGAGACTCGGCCGGTTATTTTGGATTTGAGATATTGGGCGGGGCGACCGTCCATTTGGACCTGATGAAAAAGCAGATAAACCCGTTCGAAAAGCTTCGGCTCGTCCGAAAGGCCATGCCCAACACGCTCATCCAGGGCCTTTGCCGGGGAAGAAATCTGTTCGGCTACAGGCCATATCCGGATAACGTGATCGAGATGACGGTGAGGCTTTTTTCCAAATATATCGACATCTGGAGGATGTACGATTTTTTGAACTATATCCCGAACCTTGTGGTCGCGGCAAAGGCAGTGCGGGATGCGGGAAAGATCCTTATGCCCTGCCTTTGTTTCAGCACGGGGGCCGGCCATACGGACGATTTCTATGTTCAGAAAGCCGAAGAGGTGATCTCTCTTCTTGGCGAAGATATTATCCTGTGCATCAAGAATCATTCAGCTCTTGGTTCACCTGCGCGTATCGCCGAACTTGTGCGCGCCATACGAAAAAGGTTTCCGGACCTCCTAATCGCCTACCACGGCCATAATACGGACGGCAACGACCTCGGCCGCCTGATGGCGGCGGTGCAGGAAGGCGCAAAGCTGGTCGAGGTTGCCGATCACGGCTATGGCGGAATCTACAGCCAGGCGCCTGCGCTTAGCGTGGTGCAAAACCTGCACGAATACGGGTTCAAGACCCCCGGTTTGCACATCGCTCCTCTTCTGGACGCCTCAAGCCACTTTCAAGGATTCGACCCAACCGTCAAAAGGCACAAGCTCCCGGGCGGCGCACTCAGTCTTGCCCTGGAACAGGCCGAAAAGGCCGGGCTGATGGAGCGCGCTCACGAAGTTTTCAGCGAGCTGATCGAAGTGCGCAAGGAACTGGGAAACATCTGGGTAGTTACTCCCGGCAGCCAGATACTTTGGTCCACCGCTCTTGGCAACGTGATAAACGGCCGCTATGAAAAACCCTCGGACGATCTCAAAGGACTGCTTCTTGGCCGCTACGGCCGATTTCCTTTCTACGAGCCGCCCCAGTGGATTTTCGAGAAAGTGCTCGAAAGGGGGAGAACAGATGGAAAGAAGTGGGACGAAATCCTCGCCGGCGAAGCCGGCCTGCAAGAGCTTGCAGACGAGGACCTCAAGGCCAGGCGGTTTCAACTCGAATCCCAGATCAAGCGGCCCGCCACCGACGAAGAGCTTTGCCTTTTCGTTCAATTTCCAAGAGACGCCCTCGATTTCATCAAGTTCGAAGAACGTTTCGGGCAGACCTGGCTCCTTCCTCCCGATGTATGGTTCCACAAGGGCGGCTTTCGCGACGGCGCCCGGATATCGTTTGCCGATGAAGCCGGAAAGACGCACAATATCGACCTCATATCCACAAGACGAACCGCCGACAGCGTCCAAACCTCTTTTCTCGTGGACTACCAGTTTCAGACTCATACGACAAAAATAGCGAAGAATGAAAAGTGAAGTCGATTCACGAATTGAGGGATTGAGGGATTGAGGAATTGAATTGAGGGAAACAAATCATCAACATGGTAGCGCCGCCTTCCACGACGGCGTTCTTTTCCGGTCGAAACGCATGCATTCGAGACGCTGGAGGTAATCTCAACTTCGTTGAGGACCCGATGGACCATAAACCGCTTTTGCCAACGAATGACCTTTTTGCGCCGCTCCTGCGCCGCCGTGGAAGGCGGCGCTACCGCATAGGGGGACTATGAAGAAATACCCGCTCGTTTGACCATGCGTCGTGCGCGGTTCCTCTGGTGAGTATTTTCCCTGTCCATAAGGTTGCATTGAAAAGGTTTTATTATGGCATTGGCGTCCCATTTGGGTCTGTCGTCATCCGTTAGCAGGTCTTTGATGCTCGGCCAACTCCTTTGACTGTAGAACTCGCAGGAATTTCCCTCATTAAAAAATTCACAATGGCGCTCACTAACATACTTTTCGTACTTCTTGCAGTATTTGATTTTCATCGGTTCCCCCCGGTCAGGTTGGCGGCCGTCCCTCCTCCAGCACAGTTCCGCGGCTTAACTCATTGGCGAATATATTCACACTTTACAAAACACAAAAGATCCCGATTTGGAACGCGAGATGATTATCTCTTCTGAATGAACTGGGACAACAGGTTCGGAGCGTCGACAGTATACGCGAACTGGCGGGATTGTGAAATGAAAAATTAACTATAAAGGTAGCGCCGCCTTCCATGGCGGCGCAAAAGATGAAGGGCCATCGTGTCCGGAACGAACAAGATTACCTCCAATATATCGAGCATTTTCGCTTTACATGATAACGGCAAACCAGTTATAAGGGTCGTTCCTGCAGGCCAGTAGCTCTAACGGTTAGAGCATCGGACTCCAAATCCGAGGGTTGGGGGTTCGAATCCCTCCTGGCCTGCCAGGGATATCAAGGGGGTTGCTGGAAAGCGGTTTGCCCCTTTTCTAATTCTTGCTCTCTTTGTACAAGACTGGTACAAGATTCGGATTGTTAATCTGCCGTAACTCTCCCAAACCCTCTATGAAACTCATAGTGCTGCCCGTCCGTGCATTATCGCAACGCCCACAACGCTTAGTATTGCCACAAGAGGTTTCGGTCCGTATCTTTTGCCAGTGGAGAAAAGTATGGTCCAGAAACGCAAGAAGAAGACCGTTTTGCTCATGGCCGACGATGATGAAGATGACTGTCTTCTTATGAACGAGGCTATTCGTAATATCTTTAAATCGGAGCATTTCTTCTGTCTTCGCGATGGCCAGGAACTTATGGACTATCTCCTTCGTCAGGGTATCTATACTGACCCCAAGAAATTTCCGGCGCCCGATCTCATCTTTCTCGACCTGAACATGCCCAAGAAAGATGGCTTTGAAACCCTCAAAGAGATCAAAGGACATCCCGAACTCAAGGCTATTCCCGTGTTGATCTTCTCAACGGCAAAGGATCAAGAGCAAATTGAGGTATGCTATAAGCTTGGGGCCAACTCTTATATAACCAAACCAATGGCGTTCGAAAATTTGGTCAAAACCGTACGATGTCTGAGCGAATACTGGTTTGATATCGCAGAGCTGCCTCTTTCTGAACGGTTATTGAAGTGCTTGCCCAGTGAAGATGAGCCATCCGCTCAATGATGAGACAATGCCACGAAAGAGTGGAACCCTGGAGGGCTTTGCTCTAACGAAAGGGATTAACCATTGGTGAACACCGAAATCACTCTCTATCGCGGCGACATACCCACGGGCCTGACCTTGGCTGCTACTATCGCTGTGGACACCGAATCGATGGGTCTTAACCCGATTCGTGACCGTCTTTGCCTTGTGCAACTGTCAACGGGTGACGGCAAGACGCATTTGGTGCAATTTGAGCCCGGTGATTATGCGGCGCCCAATCTGAAAAAAATGCTGGTTGATCCGGCGATAACCAAGCTGTTCCATTTCGCGCGCGCCGATTTGGGCATGCTGGCTCATTATCTTGGTGCTATGCCCAAACCTGTTTATTGTACCAGGATCGCTTCAGTACTGGCGCGCACCTACACTGACAAGCACGGTCTGAAAGACCTTGCACACGATCTGCTTGGCATCGAGCTTGCCAAGGAGCAGCAGACCTCCGACTGGGGGGCGCCGCAACTAACGCAGGCGCAGCTCAACTATGCCGCTGGCGACGTGCTTTACCTGCACCGGATCAAAGACAAACTGGATAACATGCTGGTACGCGAACATCGCGCTCAGCTTGCGCAGGCCGTGTTCGATTGCCTGCCCGCGCGGGTTGAGCTGGACTTGGCCGGCTGGGAAAATGTCGATATCTTCTCCCATAAAATAATGTGAGCAGTCTCTTACATCAGGCATTTTTGAGCTTCCAACCGCCGTCACAATCAAGGATGGCGCCGGTGATGAATGTATTTGTCGTGAGCAGCATGATGGCGGCTGCCAAGTCTTCCGGTTTCCCAATTCGACCCACCGCCACCTGCCTGGCCAGTTGCTCAAACAACTCTTTTCGTGTTTCATCAGGCACGCGCGACCACCAGGGAGTATCAACCACCCCCGGCGCTACTGCATTAACACGCAGTGGGCGCAGTTCGGAGGCCAAAATTGGCACCATTGCCTCGATCGCCGCATTGATCGCAGCCAGACCTGAAGTCCCCGGCTGCAGCGCGCGCGATGAAATTGCACTGACAAATGTTATTGAACCATCCGTGCTCAGCGAACGCAGGGCGGCTTTTGAACAGATAACCTGAGGCCAAAATTTGCCTTCGAAACCCTTTCTCAACTCGCCAATATCCAGCTGCCGAAACGGACCTGCCCCAGCACCGCCTGAGGCACACAAAACCAGGTGGTCAAAACCCCCAATCTCAGAGAAGAAGTCATAGCATGCCTTTTGATCTGAAGCATCGAGCCGGGCGACCGTTGCACCGACAGAGGTTGCTGCTGAGAACTTTGAAGAATCACGGCCTGCCGCGACAACGGTGTGTCCGGATTTGATTGCAAGCTCGGCTGTGGCCAAACCAATACCGGACGTACCTCCGACAATTATGTATTTCATATTTGTGCTCCTGTAAGTGAGAAAACCTTCCCCTCGCTTTGAGGATTACTGCGCATGGTTCGTCGTTGACTATTGTGTGCTGACAACATAAACTAGTAAACTCAATACCATACATAAATTACAAAGTCATCATGCCGCTTTGTTTCTACGGGCAGACGAGCGCCTTCTCCGAATCTGCGGACGCGTATCCCATCGAACCATTCCGGCAAGGCGTAAACTAATTTACGGGTATGCAGTCCGTAATTGATGGATTTAAACCGATGAACATTCCAGGACATATACCAGGGAAAATGAATATCAGGTTCGATAGGGAACCGGACAATACTCTTGTGGTGCGAATCGGCGGCGACTGGAGTATCGCGGACGGGCTGCCTTCGACAGATGAACTCAAAAGGCAGATTGGGTCAAAACCAGCTCCCGGGCGTGTTGCCTTCGATACCAGTGAACTAGCCTGCTGGGACAGCAGTTTGCTTGCCTTTTTGGTGAAACTTACAGATTGCTGCATGCAAGAATCCATTCTCATTGCAAAGCAAGGGCTTCCGGAAGGGGTGGTAAAGTTGCTCGATTTAGCCGCCGCTGTTCCGGAGAAAAAAGATGCCCGCAAGCACGGGGGCAGCACGCCGTTCTTGTCCAGGGTGGGTGAGGCCGCCCTGAATGCGGGCCAATCTACGGGTGAAATGCTTGCCTTTATCGGCGAGGCATTCGTAGCGCTTATCAAGCTAATACGGGGCAGAGCGAGATTTCGGAGATCGGACCTGTTTCTGCTGATCCAGGAATGCGGCGCCCAGGCATTGCCGATCGTGACTCTTATCAGTGTCCTGGTGGGCTTGATCCTGGCCTTTGTCGGCGCCGTCGAGCTAAGGTTATTCGGGGCGCAGATATACGTGGCGGACCTTGTAGGAATAGGGATGGCACGCGAGATGGGCGCAATGATGACCGCTATCGTGATGGCCGGGCGCACGGGTGCGGCTTTCGCGGCGCAGCTTGGAACCATGGAGGTGAATGAGGAAATCGATGCGCTAAAAACGCTGGGTATTTCACCCATGGAGTTTTTGGTCCTTCCCCGGATGCTGGCTCTCGTCCTCATGCTGCCGCTCCTGTGCCTTTATGCCGACCTGATGGGGATCCTGGGAGGCGGAATAATGGGGGTAGATTTGCTCGATATTTCCCCCACGCAATATTTCAATGAAACTATATTGGCCCTGAACCTGACGCAATTTGCCGTCGGCCTGATCAAAGCCGGGGTCTTCGGGGTCCTCGTGGCGCTTTCGGGATGCCTGCGAGGAATGCAATGCGGCCGAAGTGCTTCCGCAGTGGGCGAGGCTGCCACTTCCGCGGTTGTGACTGCCATTGTGTCCATCATAGTTTCGGATGCCATACTAACCGTAATCTACGACAGGATTGGCATGTAAGGATCTTATGGAGAATCAGCTTTCTAAGAAAGAGGCCTGCATCGAGGTCCGGGATCTCACGATGGAGTACGGAAGCTTTGTGATTCAGCGCAATCTGAGCTTTACCGTAAATCGCGGAGATATCTTCGTCATCATGGGCGAGAGCGGTTGCGGAAAAAGCACCCTTCTCAGGCACATGGTGGGACTCAAAGAACCGGCGAGTGGACTGGTCCTCTACGATGGCGCCAGCTTCTGGGATTGCGATCTGCCGGGCAGAAGAACCCTGATGAGGCGTTTTGGAATTCTATATCAAAGCGGGGCGTTGTGGAGTTCCATGACCCTGGCCGAGAATGTGGCTCTTCCTTTGGGCGAATACACCAGTCTGAGCCCGGTCGAGATAAAGGAACTGGTCTCGCTTAAACTCTCGCTTGCAGGCCTGGCGGGGTTTGAAGAATTCTACCCATCCGAGATCAGCGGCGGGATGCGTAAACGTGCCGCCCTCGCTCGCGCAATGGCTCTGGATCCGGATATCCTGTTTTTCGACGAACCCTCGGCCGGCTTGGACCCTATAAGCGCACGGCGCCTCGATGAATTAATACTTGAACTTCGAGACAGCCTGGGAGCTACCATAGTGGTAGTCACACACGAATTGGCGAGCATTTTCGCAATCGCAAACAACTCGGTCTTCCTGGATGCGGATGCCAGGACTATGACCGCAGTTGGAGATCCCCATAGACTTCTTCATGAGAGCAATGATCCGAAGATTCGGAGTTTTCTGACACGGGGCGAGAGCAACTGAACAGACACGGATGGTCACGGATAAACACGGATGGTGAAAGCAATTGAATAAAAAGGATATCTCCCCATTATCCGTGTCCATTCGTGTCAAAGAAGTCGTTTGATATAGGCCCGCCGGCGCCGCATAAGGGCGACGGATATAGTGAACCTTTTAAAGACAGGCTCGGAAAATGAGTAAGCAGGCGAATACAAAAGTAATAGGCGCCTTTGTGGTGGGAGCGGTAGCGCTGGTCATCGCAGGGATACTTCTATTCGGATCGGGCAAGTTGTTAAGCCGGCAAAGGAAGGTTGTCCTCTTTTTTGACGACTCAGTCAGCGGGCTCAGTATAGGTGCGCCTGTGGATTTCAGAGGGGTTAAAATCGGCAGGGTAACTGACATAAACGTTGTTCTGGAAAAAAAAGACTTCTCCTTGCGGATCCCGGTTTTCATTGAAATCGAAGCCGAGCGGGTCAGGTTTGACTCCTCGGAGAATGACCTGGCGGAATTGGTCCAAACAGCGGGCCAAAATACTTTCCTGGAAATGCTGGTCAAGCGCGGCCTGAGGGCTCAACTGGAAATGCAAAGCTTTGTCACGGGCCAGCTCGGCATACACCTCGATTTCTTCCCCGATAAACCCGCCAGGTTGGTCGGAGCCGAACCGGGTTACCCGGAAATTCCTACCGTCGATTCGAGTCTATCCGAGCTTACCAAAACCGTGCAAAACATACCCTTGGCTGACATCACCGACAAGCTTACAAAAATCCTCAATGGAATCGAACAGTTGATTAACTCGCCCGATACGAAAGATACGATTGCAACGCTCAATCAAACGGTTAAGGCCATGCACACACTCCTTGTGAATTTGGACGGCCAGGTAAAGCCCCTGGCCAAAAGTGCGGACTTGGCCCTTGGCGAGTCTCAGGTGGCGTTGGCCAATGTCTCGAAGTTGGCGCGTAACATCAATGAGCGCATTCCGAGGATTGCGGCCGGGCTGGAAGATACCGTAAAAGGGGCTGGTGTAACGATAAAAGGGGCAAATAAGGCCATCGACGGATTCACCGGAGATAACTCTCCAGTGCGCCTGGAATTGATGAAAACCCTGGATGAATTTGCGTCTGCTGCGCGCTCATTCCGTATTTTGGCCGATTACCTTGAAAGTCACCCCGAAGCCCTCGTTCGCGGCAAAGGCAAATAGCAGCACAGGCTACAGGCGGTCAGGATTAAGGCCTATCTTAGAAGGATAATAAATGATTGATCAAGTCTCCAGGCTCGCGGTGATTCTTATCGTTCTGATTGTGCTGGGCGGGTGTGCCCGCTCTCAAGCTACAAATTATTACATTCTGCATTCTCTTCAAACCCAGGGATCTCAAGGCGGGGACGCCGGTACGGATCAGGGTCCGGCAATCGGAGTGGGTCCCGTCAAAATCCCCGATTACCTGAATCGGCCGCAGATAGTCACCAGAACCACCCGCGACAATATCCAAATTGCCGAGTTCGACAGGTGGGCTGAACCTCTGGAAAAAAACCTGACACGCGTTCTTGCCGATAACCTCTCCACCCTGGTTCCATCAGAGAACGTATGTGCCTTTCCGTGGCGGAAATGCATGCCGGTTCAATACCAGGTCACGATGGAAATTATTCATCTGGAGAAGGCGCCGAATGAAAAAATCTTGCTGGACGCCAGTTGGAGCGTCTTGGGCAATGATGGAGAGAAATTGATCGCGACGAAGCGATCAAAACTGATCGTTCCGGTTGAATCTGCCGGGTTCGAGGCAATAGCTTCCGCTGAGAGCAGGGCAGTCGAAGAGTTGAGCGGCGAGATTGCGTCTGTAATAAAATCTCTGCCCCGATAAGGGCGGTGGGACCGCCGGCTTGGTTCGCCACTCAAACTTTCGGAGGCGGCAAGAAAAATCATTGTTTCAGGATGATCCGCAGCGACATAAAAAACTGCTTCGAAAAGCTTCGAACTTTTCATGGTTTCGGGTGTCCCAACGGGACATGAGTTGCAACGGTGAATGGTTTTCTGCATCGTTTCAATTGCTTATCTCCGTGTACTCTACCGCCTTTGCGGAGGGCCTTTAAAATTTTCGCCCAGCAGGAAAAAAAGGTTGTCATATTGAGTCTGATGGCTTATTAATCCCGGTGCCCGGTTTGAAATCATTCGCTTTTTGATCACAGTGGGATAGTGTTTCCCGGTTTGTTTCTAGGAGCGGTTCGAGTTGGGGAATTTTTCTTGCCGCCGCCGAAGGTTTGAGTGGCCAACCTGGCTGCGGTCCCACCGCCCCGGCGTCTATAGCGGTCTTGGAGGCTTTATTCTATGCTGACTGAGTATTTACCCATTCTCTACATTATGATTCTCGCAGTGCTTTTTGGCGCCGGGACTGTGTTTCTTTCCCACATCCTCGGCCCGAAGAGGCCGTTTAAAGTCAAAGAGGAAGTCTATGAATGCGGCCTGCAAAGCGAGGGTGCGCAGTATGCACAAACGCCCGTAAAGTTTTATGTAATTGCGCTCCTTTTTCTCGTATTTGACCTTGAAGCGGTATTTCTCTACCCGTGGGCGGTTTACTACCGGAACCTGGGCATATTCGGCTTTGTCGAAATGATGGTTTTTCTGCTGATACTTCTGATCTGTTATTTTTACGTATGGAAAAAGGGAGCGCTGGAATGGGACTAGAAAATCAACTGGTGGGCGACAATGTGCTGGTTACCAGCATGACCAAGCTGGTGAACTGGGGCAGAGCCAATTCGGTGTGGCCATGCACGTTCGGGCTCGCCTGCTGCGCCCTTGAGATGATTGCCAGTACACTGGCCAACTTCGATATTTCCCGCTTCGGCTCCGAGGTTTTCCGTCCATCCCCCCGGCAGTCGGATCTGATCATCATTGCCGGGACCCTTACCAAAAAGATGTCGGTGATGGTCAAAAGGATATACGACCAGATGGCAGACCCCAAATGGGTCATTGCAATGGGCGCATGCGCCTCGTGCGGAGGGGTGTTCAAGAGCTACTCCGTGGTGCAGGGCGTTGACCAGATCATCCCGGTCGACGTGTATATCCCTGGATGCCCGCCTCGCCCTGAAGCCGTACTGGCAGGCCTTATGAAAATCCAGGAAAAAATCTTGACCGAAAAATTAGGCCAGCGCCCCGACGTCTTATCCGGCACGCTGCAATAATCGAACAGGAAAATAGAGATGGAGCTTAACGCAATAGTTAATGCGATATCCGAGAAATGTCCCGGTTCAATTTTAAAGCAGACCGAGAATCACGGAATCAACGAAATAACCGTTTCCGCCCAATGTTTCTATGAAGTTATGCAAACCCTGCAAGGGGACGGATGCGGCTTCGACATGTTAACCGACGTCGTGGGTATCGATCGGATGCCGAGGGCGCCGCGTTTCGATCTGCTCTATGTGCTCTTGTCGATGAAGGATTTCAGCCGCCTGATCGTCAGACTGGAAGCCGGGGAAGGGCAGGAAGTACCCAGTGTGAGCAGTATCTGGCATTCGGCCAATTGGGGGGAAAGGGAAGTGTTCGATCTCATGGGCATAAATTTTTCCAATCATCCCGACCTGCGGAGGATTCTCACATGGGAGAATTTTGATGGACATCCGTTAAGGAAGGACTTCCCGCTCGAAGGCAAAGATTTCGACAAACCATTCGATACGAAAACCGTTAAAGATTATTGCTAGGCGGTGGGACCGCCGGCCGGGCCGGCCACTCAACGGCTAACTTTGGCGGGACGCTAGGGGCGCCGAGGCGCCATATAAAACAACAAAATAGCCAGGCATAGGGAATCATGACCGATCGTAAAACCATTACCCTGAACATGGGGCCCCATCATCCGGCCACCCACGGCGTGCTCCGGGTGATACTGGAACTTGACGGGGAAACCGTTGTGGACGCCACTCCCGTTATAGGATACCTGCACAGAGGGATCGAAAAAATTTGCGAGAACCGCAACTATCAGCAGATCATCCCTCTTACCGACAGGCTCGACTATGCGGCTGCATCGGCGAACAACATCGGATACTGTTTGACAGTTGAAAAACTGATGGGCATCGATGTTCCGAAAAGAGCTCAATATCTGAGGGTGATCATGGCCGAGCTTGCCCGCATCATGGGGCACCATCTCTGGATCGGCACCCACGCCCTGGACATCGGCGCAATGACCGTCATCTTCTACGCTTTTCGAGACCGCGAGATGATCATGGCGATTAACGAAGAGATCGCCGGGTACAGGCTCACTCCCTCATTCATTCGTATCGGCGGCGTGGCCCGGGATACGACCGATGAGTTCATCAAACTGGTCCGTGATTTCGTGAAGTGGTTTCCCAAGGCTCTGGAAGGCTATCACACGCTTCTTACGAAAAACAAGATATGGACCACCCGGACCATGAATATCGGTGTGATTTCCGCCAAAGAAGCAATCAACTACGGACTGACAGGCCCCAGCCTCAGGGGGTCCGGCGTAGCATATGATGTGCGCAAAGCGTTTCCTTATTCCAGTTACAACGACTTTGAATTCCAGGTCCCAATCGGGGAAAACGGCGATGTTTATGACCGCTTTCTCGTACGGATGGAAGAATTCAAACAGTCGATCAACATTATCGGCCAGGCAATCGAGAACCTTCCCGCCGGACCGATTCAAACGGATAACCCCTGGATCTCCAGCCCCGGTTTGCCGGAAGTCCAAAACGACATCAGCGCGCTCATCCGCCGGTTCATGATTAACGCCAGAGGCGCTGCTGTTCCGGTTGGGGAGGTGTATTCGGCCGTCGAAGGGGCCAAAGGGGAACTGGGATTCTACCTGGTAGGAGATGGAAGCGAACATCCGTACCGGCTCAAGATACGTTCGTCTTGTTTTTACCTGGCAAGCGCTCTGCCCCGTTTGCTGGTGGGCCATATGGTCGCCGACGCCGTTGCAATCATCGGCAGTCTCGATGTGGTTCTGGGCGAAATAGACCGGTAGCGCAGCTAGCAAATAAGTTGAGTCCAACATAAAGGAATAACGCAGTATGGTCACTTTAAAGATTGATGGGAGCGATCTGAGCGTTCCCGCTGGGACCACGATCATGGAAGCGGCCCGGAGCGCCGGGATTGATGTTCCGAGTCTTTGTTACCACAAGCGGCTCTCGCCTATCGGCTCATGCAACATGTGTATTGTTACGGTCGAGGGCAGGCCGGGTCCGGTGACCTCCTGCAACACCCCGGTTGAGGAAGGACTGGTGGTGGTCACCGAGTCGGAAGCCCTTGACGTGCAGCGGGTGGCCAATCTGAAAAAAATCCTGAAGCATCATGCCCTCGACTGTCCTGTCTGCGACAAGGCGGGTGAATGCGATCTTCAAAATATGGTCTACCGGTTCGGCATCACCGATGTGCCTTTTGAACCCCGTACGCAGAAAAGAGTTGAAGGCTATGCAACCTCTCTGATCCGCTACTGGCCGGAGAGGTGCATCATGTGCCGCCGTTGCGTCACTGCGTGCCGGGAGGTAAAGGGAATCGGCGCCATTGATATCCTCGGGGAAAATGAAGAGTCCCGGTTGATCCCGGTAGCCGCCGACAAGTGCAAATCCTGCGGCGAATGCATGTTTGTGTGTCCCACCGGGGCATTGACCGAGAACCTGAGCCGATACAAGGGACGGCCGTGGCTCGGGGACCGGGTGAAAACGACCTGCGCGTATTGCGGCTGCGGGTGCCAGCTTGAACTGGACGTGCTCGAAAACATGGTCATCGGCGTCCACACCAAGACCGATGACGGGGTGAATCGGGGCAGTCTCTGTGTCAAAGGCCGATTCGGCTATGAATTCATCGGAGACGACAAACGGTTGAAAACCCCTCTCATAAAAGAAAACGGCACTTTCCGGGAAGCAACCTGGGATGAGGCGCTGGACTTCACAGCCAAACGGTTGTCTGCAATAAAGAATGAATTCGGACCTGACAGTATCGCCGGCCTTTCTTCTGCCAGGTGCACCAATGAGGAAAACTACCTCTTTCAAAAATTCATCCGCGCGGTGGTCGGCACAAACAATGTGGATCACTGCGCCCGTCTCTGACACTCCTCGACGGTGGCAGGACTTGCCGCCTCATTTGGAAGCGGGGCTATGACAAACCCCATCAGCGATGTGTTGAAAGCGGAAGTGATTCTCGCCACTGGAACCAATACGGATGAAAATCATCCCATCATCGCCAATTACGTCAAGGAAGCGGTGATGAGAAACGGCGCCAAGCTTCTGGTGATAGATCCCAGGCGAATTTCCCTGGTGGATCATGCGGCCCTGTGGCTCCGTCCCAAACCGGGGACCGATGTAGCCTGGATCAACGGCCTTATGCACATCATCATTAAAGAAGGCTGGCATGCCAAAGAGTACGTGGATGAGAGGACGGAGGGTTTCGAAGAATTAAGGGCCCACCTGGAATCATACACGCCTGAGTATGTGTCCGAAATAACAGGCCTTTCCACGGATGAACTGCATGCGGCGGCGAGCCTGTTTGGAAAAGCCAGGCCAGGTTCGATACTGTATGCCATGGGAATTACACAGCATACCACTGGAACGGACAACGTCAAATCGCTGGCGAACCTGGCTATGCTCTGCGGGAACCTGGGCGTTGACGGAGGCGGGGTAAACCCCTTGCGCGGTCAGAACAATGTTCAGGGCGCCTGCGATATGGGCTGCCTGCCCAATGTTTTTTCAGGCTATCAGCCGGTGGGCGATGAAAACAACATGAAAAAGATGGCTAACTCCTGGGGGGACTTCAAACTTGGCCCCAAACCGGGACTTACCGTGACGGAGATGTTCGGCGGCGCCGAAACCGGTGAGGTAAAAGCTGTCTATGTCATGGGGGAAAACCCGGTGCTCAGTGACCCCGACAAGCAGCATATAGAGCACTGCATCGACAGACTTGATTTTTTTGTCGTCCAGGACATCTTTTTGACCGAAACCGCCAGATTGGCCGACGTGGTTCTGCCTGCCACCTGCTTTGCGGAAAAGGACGGCACCTTTACCAATACGGAGCGCCTGGTCCAAAGAGTGAGAAAGGCGGTGGATCCGCCCGGTGAGGCAAAAGAAGACACATGGATAATCAGCGAAATTTCGAAAAGAATGGGCTATGTGATGCCGGCTGTCACTGGGGAGGAGCTTATCCATGAAATCAACTTGCTTACGCCGAGTTATGCGGGGATAACCTACGAAAGACTCGAGGAGGGGGGACTTGTCTGGCCGTGTCCTGACCGAAATCATCCCGGGACCCCCGTTCTTCACAGGGGTAAATTTGCCAGGGGCAAAGGGCAGTTTTTCTCAATTCCGTTCAAGCCCCCGTTTGAATCGGCCGATAGCGAATATCCATTTACGCTGAGCACCGGCCGGGTTTTGGAGCACTATCACACCGGGACTATGACGAGATGCGGGACCGGCCTAAATCGCCTCTATCCCGAGGTCCTTGCCGAGATCAACCCCGTAGATGCGGAAAGAGTTGGAATTTCGGAAGGCGATTACGTCAGGATAACATCCAAACGGGGCAGGGTGAGAGCAAAAGTACATATCAGCGAGCGCTCACAGCCGGGAATGATCTTCTTGCCGTTCCATTTCCACGAAGCTTCGGCCAACGTGCTTACTCACTCGGAAGTCGATCCGATATCCAAGATACCGGAGTACAAAGTAAGCGCCGTAAAAGTCGAAAAAGCTGCGTAAATGTCAAAGCGGGCATTGTCCGCGATGGAGTTGTATCCGATGGGTGATCTTTTCATCATTCCCGTTATCAAACTGCTGGTCATTTTTGGAGTATGTCTTGGTTTTATTACCTATACCACGTGGCTCGAAAGAAAGGCCCTAGGCCATTTCCAGCTTAGATACGGGCCGATGAGGGTTGGGTTTCACGGGCTCCTCCAGCCCATTGCGGACGGGGTAAAGAATATTTTCAAGGAGGAGGTCGTCCCGGAAAATGCAGATAAGGCGGTTTTCATTCTGGCGCCGATCATCAGCATTTCCATGGCCGTTATACTCCTTGCCGTAATTCCCTTCGGAGATCCGATTACGATATTCGGCAAAAAAATCACTCTCTACATTGCCAACCCGTCTATCGGGATCCTTTTTATACTGGCATTTGCCTCCATCGGTTCATACGGAACCATATTGGGCGGATGGTCCTCCGGGAACAAGTACGGCTACATGGGCGGTCTGAGAGCATCGGCAATGATCCTCAGCTATGAACTCTCAATGGCCTTCGCGGTTATAAGCATAATAATGGTGAGCGGGTCCTTCAGCCTTGTGGACATGGTTGCGGCCCAGCACAGCGTGTGGAATATCGTACGGGAACCGGTCGCTTTTGTCGTGTTTTTCATCAGCGGAATCGCCGAACTCAACCGCATCCCTTTCGACATGCCGGAGGCTGAATCCGAGCTCTGTTGCGGGTACAACATCGAATACAGCAGCATGAAATTCGCTCTTTTCTTCCTGGCCGAATATACGCACATGTTTGTTTTTGCCTCCCTTGTGACCACCCTGTTTCTGGGCGGATGGCATGGACCTTTGCTGCCGGGTGTTGTCTGGTTTTTTCTAAAGACATTTTTGATTATCTTCCTGTGTATATGGATAAGAGCGACCATTCCTCGTTTGCGATACGACAAAATAATGAAGCTGGAGTGGAAATTCCTGTTGCCCGTGGCCATTGCGAATGTCATCGTAACCGGCCTGGTTATGGCCATCTTTGTGTAGGGGCAATAGTTGGAAATAGGAGCAATTATGGAAAAATCCGAAATTATAGTCGTAAGTAAGAACAGGGCTGAAAAGGGCAGCTACGTAAAGCCCATTTTGCAGGGCCTTGGATACACGCTTAGTAATTTTTTTAAAAAACCGGTTACCGTTCAGTACCCTGATGAAGAAACGAAAAGGAGTCAGCGGTGGAGGGGTCTTCACAAGCTGAATCTGGACGAAAAGGGCGAACTCAAGTGCGTTGCTTGCGGACTTTGCGCCGCTATCTGCCCCTCACAGGCGATTTCCCTGGTTCCATACGAAGAGGAAGGACAAACACGGTATCCCAAGAAATTTGTCGTCGATGAACTCCGATGCATTTTCTGCGGGTTCTGCCAGGAGGCATGCCCGAAGGGGGCCATCAGTTTGACGCAGATATATGATTACGTAGATTACTGCCGTAAAGATTTTGAGTTCGATATCGAGAAATTGAAAACCACCGGACGGATGTAACCAACGACGGAGTGAATCATTGAGATGGAACTTATAGCGACGTTAATCTGCGGGATTTTAGCGGTAGGAACCGCTTTTCTTGTGATTTTTTCGAAAAATACCGTGCACAGCGCACTCTGGATGATTGGTAACTGCCTGGTGTTGGCGGTTCTCTTTTTATTGTTGAACTCTCAGTTCATCGCCATCCTTCAGATCATAGTCTATGCCGGCGCCATTATGATGTTCATTCTGTATGCCATCATGATGCTCAATCTCAGGGCCGGTGAGATAATAGACATTAAGAAACAGCTTTTCAGCAAGCGGTTTGCCATTCTTTTCCTCTTCTTCATCGGTCTTTTGATTCTTGGCGTTGGACTGAGCCCNNATCTTATTGCCAATTATATTTTTGTCCAGGGCCTCGCCCCCTTTGAGCTCATTTCCGTTCTATTGACCTCAGCGGTGGTAGGCGCGGTTTTTCTGGCAAAAAGGAACTAAAGAATGAGCGATTATCAAAGCACCTATCTTACACTTTCCGCAATACTCTTCGCCATCGGCACGCTTGGGGTGATCATACGCAAAGACGCCATAGTAGTCTTCCTGAGCATAGAGATCATGCTCGGCGCTGTGAACCTCGCTTTTATCGCTTTTTCACGCGCCAACCAATCAGCCGAAGGGATATTCATGGTCATGTGCGTTATGGCCGTTGCCGGGGCGGAGGCTGCGATCGGGCTTGGCATCTTTGTCTTTTTGTACCGGAAAACAGGCACCATCAATATTGATAAATTCAACCTGCTAAAGTGGTAAATCGAGGCTCACGATGATGTTTGATCTAGTATGGCTTATACCGACATTTCCCCTCGCAGGCGTGTTGCTCAACGGCCTGCTCGGCCGCAGAATCGAGGATAAAAATAAAAGCCTCGTACACTGGATAGCCTGCGGTGCGGTCGGCCTCTCCTTTCTGGTCACGCTGGCGCTGTTTGTGAAGTTACTGGGGCTGCCCTCGGACAAGCGTTTATATGATTTCACCTGGTTTACCTGGATTGCCGCAGGGGATTTCAAGGTGAGCGTGGGATATCAGATCGATCCATTGTCGATGTTCATGTGCATGTTTGTGACCGGGGTCGGTTTTTTGATCCATGTTTATTCAATCGGATATATGTGGCATGACGAAGGCAGGTATTACCGGTATTTTACCTACCTCAACCTCTTTATGTTTTCAATGATCACGCTGATTCTGGCGGATAATTTTTTGTTGATGTTCCTTGGATGGGAAGGCGTAGGAGTTTGTTCGTACCTGCTGATTTCTTTCTGGTTTACGGATGTGGCAAACGCCATCGCGGGCAAGAAGGCGTTTATTACAAACCGGGTGGGTGATTTTTTCTTCGCCGTGGGGATGCTTCTTCTGTTGACCCAATTGGGTGGACATGGCGTTTGGTCGTTGAAGTTTGCCGATGTGTTTGCAAACGCTTACATGCTCTCACCAAAACTGATTACCGTGATTTGCCTCCTGTTTTTTCTGGGATGCACCGCCAAATCGGCCCAGATACCCCTCTACATCTGGCTGCCTGACGCTATGGCCGGCCCTACCCCTGTGAGCGCCCTTATCCATGCAGCCACAATGGTGACTGCCGGCGTCTACTTCGTGGCGCGATGCAATGTCCTTTATTCAATGTCCACGTTTGCTATGGGGGTGGTTGCAGTTGTCGGCGCTTTAACCGCATTGTTGGCTGCCACCATTGCCCTGACCCAAAACGATATCAAGAAAGTGCTGGCCTACTCAACCGTGAGCCAACTCGGCTACATGTTCCTGGGCCTGGGGGTTGGAGCATTCGCCGCCGGTCTTTTCCACGTGCTGACCCACTCATTTTTCAAGGCGCTCTTGTTCATGTGTTCCGGTTGCGTCATCCACGCGATGAGCGGTGAGCAGGACATGAGAAAGATGGGAGGGCTAAGGCACAAGATGCCAATCACTTTTTACACCATGGTGATCGGCACTCTTGCGATTGTTGGTTTCCCCGGGCTCTCCGGTTTTTTCAGCAAGGACGAAATCCTGTGGAAGGCGTTCAGCGGTGAGCAGGGCAGTTCCATTCTGTGGCTTATGGGTGTTCTTGCAGCGGCTATGACCGCTTTTTACATGTTCCGCCTGATTTTTATGACATTTTTTAATGAATGCCGGGCCTCTGAAGAGGTGCAAAAACATATCCATGAAGCCCCTAAAACAATGACGGTCCCGTTGATCGTTCTTTCGGTCCTTTCTATTATCGGAGGCTACATCGGCGTTCCAGAGTCCCTTGGGGGTTCAAATCTGGTCGAGCATTTCCTCGATCCGGTGATTGGACTCGGACATGACAAACTCTTTCAGTCCGCCGGCGGGCCGCCATTGATGCACAATATATCCGAGGTCGCCGTTCACCACCACGCGGTGGAAGCCGAGTATTGGCTTATGCTCATTGCCGTCGGGATCGTGTTCGGAGGAATCCTCCTCGCCTACCTGATGTATATGAAGAAACGATCGCTGCCGGAAACTCTGGCGAGTGGAAACCCGTCGTTCTACCGCCTGCTGCTTAACAAGTGGTACGTGGACGAGATCTATGAAAAAATGGTCATCAACCCGTTGCGGTCGATCAGCGTCTTTCTGTGGAAAGGCATTGACGTGGTGGTGATTGACGGACTCGTAAATTCAACTGCTAAATTTTTTATGAATTGCGGGGTTATATCGAAAGCGTCCCAGTCGGGATATGTTCAACGTTACGCGGTATCCTTTCTGGTGGGGGTGTTCGTTTTAGTGGCCTATTATATCTACATCCGCTAAGGGAACAATTTCCGGATAATTATCAGTTTTAGCGGGAATGATTTGTAGAATTTGGATATGTCTTCGGGAGCAAAATAGATGAATCAATTCAGTTTTCCGATCCTCAGCACCCTCATTTTCTTTCCACTGTTATGTGCGGTTTTGCTGATATTTATCCGAAGCGAAGGCGGTGAAAATGATGAATTATTACGCAAAACCGCCCTAGTGGGTTCTATAATCGAATTTTTGATTTCGCTTTTGCTCCTGGTCCGATTCAATGCTGAAAACCCCGGCATGCAGTTTGTGGAATTGGTCCCCTGGGTTAAAAGCTTTTCGATGAACTATTATGTAGGATTGGACGGGATCAGCCTCTGGCTAGTTCTTTTGACTACTTTCTTCGTACCATTGTGCATTCTGTGCTCATGGACCTATATAAAAGAAAAAACAAAATACTTCCTGATCTCCATGCTCTTTCTCGAAACTGCCATGATAGGCACTTTCGTTTCTCTCGATCTCATCTTGTTTTATATCTTCTGGGAATTCATGCTGATCCCCATGTTTCTTCTGATTGGCGTCTGGGGTGGGGAACGCCGTATCTATTCCGCTGTGAAGTTCTTTATATATACGGCTGCCGGGAGCATATTCATGCTGGTGGCTATCATTTACCTGTACTATTACAGCTATAAGACCACTGGTGCAGGCACCTTCAACCTGCTTGACCTCTACAATATGCATATTCCCATTTCGGCCCAGTTTTGGCTTTGCGCAGCTTTTAGCCTCGCGTTCGCCATTAAAGTGCCGCTTTTCCCGTTGCACACGTGGCTTCCGGATGCACATGTCGAGGCGCCCACAGCCGGCAGTGTTATCCTTGCCGCCATTCTTCTGAAGATGGGCACCTACGGTTACTTGAGATTCTCGATGCCGCTTTTCCCCTATGCTTCCCATCAACTTCTGCCGGTGATTGCCGGGCTGGCTATTGCCGGAATTATCTACGGCGCCCTGGTCGCATGGGTGCAGCCGGACATGAAAAAACTGGTGGCCTATTCGAGTGTAAGCCACCTGGGATACGTTATGCTTGGATTGTTTGCGCTCAACGTCCAGGGTATAGAAGGGGGCATCTATCAGATGCTGAATCACGGGGTCAACACGGGCGCACTCTTCCTTCTCGTTGGTATGATTTATGAGCGGCGGCATACCAGGCTTATGGACGATTTCGGCGGTCTGGCCAAGATAATGCCGGTGTTTGCCACTTTCCTCATGATCGCTACTCTTGCCTCGGTGGCGGTGCCCGGGACAAACGGATTCGTGGGCGAGATACTGATACTGGTGGGTGTGTTCAGGAGCTATCCCGTGTTGGGCGTATTTGCAGTTTCCGGAATGGTTCTTGGCGTCGTCTATATGCTCTGGATGTATCAAAGGGTAATGTTTGGGCCGGTAACCGAAGAGGCCAACCGCAAACTCCCCGACTTGAACACAAGAGAGATTGTAACCATGGTTCCCATTGCCGTGCTGATATTCGTCATGGGGATTTTCCCGGGGCTTTTTTTGCGTAAAATGGATGCCTCGGTGAATTACTTCATTAAACAATACCAATCCAAGTATGAGATGTATACCGCCGAAAAAAACGGCAATTCTGTCCCGGCGGCCCTGCAAAATGTCGTAAATTCCGAAGCAGTCTCTCGCGAGGGGCTGATTTCGTCGCGCAGGTGATCGGAATAATGATCGTACCGAACAGGGTACGCTGTTTTAAATCTGGAGGAACCGAATGGAGACGTTGAAATTTATTCTGCCGGCAGCGGACTATGTTGCTGTCCTGCCGCAGATAATTCTTGTAGCAACGGCACTGGTCGTACTCGTCATGAGCGTTTTCAAAGACTTGGCCAAAGCTTCGCTCATCGGCCACGTGTCCCTTGCGGGGTCCGCTCTCGCGCTTGCCGCTGTTGTCTTTACCGGCTCCGGAGGCCCTCCGTTCTCCTCATTCAGCGGAATGGTCCTAACAGACAGGTTCTCTTTTTTCCTTACCCTTGTTATCTGCATGATTATTGTCCTGACCGTTTTGGTCTCGTTAAACTATCAGAAGTTCTACGAAAACATAAGGACCGGGGAATATTACGCGCTCGTTCTGTTTGCAGGGGTGGGCATGATCTTCATGGCCACAGCGGGGAACCTCATTCTCCTGTTTGTGGCGCTCGAAACCATGTCCATTTCGATCTATGCCCTTACAGGGTTTCATAAAGATCAGTTAAAATCCGGTGAAGCCGCCTTGAAGTATTTTCTGTTGGGCGCCTTTGGCTCTGCTTTTCTGCTCTATGGGTTCGCCTTCGTTTACGGGGCCACGGGCAGCCTGGACATTATCAAGATAGCTTCTTTTATTCAAACACATCCGCAAATCCTTCGATTCAAATTCCTTGTGGCAGGGTTGGTGTTGATGACGGCGGGGTTTGGATTCAAAATATCGATGGTTCCCTTTCACATGTGGACGCCCGATACCTATGAGGGCGCCCCCACGTCCATTACCGGATTCATGGCGACGGGTGTTAAGGCCGCGGCCTTCGCAGCGCTTATCAGGGCAATCCTGGTTCCCCTGGCCCCAATGCAGGAGAGCTGGATTCCAATCATGTGGCTGGCCGCGGTTCTTACAATGACCGTCGGAAACATAATCGCCCTTGCCCAGGATAACATCAAAAGGATGCTTGCCTATTCGAGCATCGCCCATGCAGGGTATATTCTTCTCGGGTTTGTCGCCGGGACGAACATTGCCCAGGCAGGGATGCTTTTTTATCTAATGGCGTATGCCTTCATGAACATAGGGGCGTTTGCCGTGGTCGCGCTGCTTTGCAAAAAAGGGGAAGAATTCAACAGCATCTCCGACTTTGCCGGTCTTGGTTTTAAGTACCCCGCAGTGGGGCTTGTAATGTCCGTGTTCCTGCTCTCCCTTGCAGGCATTCCGCCTACGGGCGGGTTCATGGGTAAATTTTATATCTTCACCGAGGCGCTGCGGTCCGGGTATGTGTGGCTGGTGATCGCTGCCGGTGTAAACAGCGTGATCTCAATCTACTACTATCTGCGGGTGGTAGTGGTGATGTATTTTCAACCGCAAGCCGCTGGGAATCAGATATCGCTGGCGGTTTCACCCGAGGTGGTGGTGGCGCTGGCGGCCACGGCCACGGCTGTCCTTTTTATGGGGATTTTCCCGTCCTACTTCTGGTCGCTTGCCAGCAATTCAATTTTCAGCCTTATGTAGGGGAATGGGCTTTCTCCTCAGTTTCGGACCGGATCGTGCCAGAAGGAAGTTCTCCCCTGTCCGCTTTTGCCGGCATCTACGGCTATTCCCTGGTAGCCGAAGGCGATGTAAGCGGCTTTGGGCGGCAGACTTATTTGCCGGTTGAAGGGGATGGGATCGAAGCCGTCGTGCTCTGTGGCCAGTCCGATTTCCTCCAGGACTATGCCGTTTTCATCCAGTAAAACAGCGCTCAGGCGAAAGTCTTCCAGGATTACGTAACCCATGACCATGGAATATGAGAATTCGACTCTGCCGGACAGCGTCATCTGCCCCTGGTTTGTGGAATAGCTGTAGACTACGCTAAGGTCATTGCCTTTCCATGTTCCGGAGTATCGGGGCTGTGAAATTGAGAGACGATCTTCAGGCGAAACGGACCGGGCACGGGCGCCTGCTGTCTGCACCGCCGCAATAAGAAGGACTGCGGCTATTGCGGATGAGAAACAACGAAAGCCTTTTTTCATACGGAATCCTTCCTTGATGTGTCCCCTTTACAACCCTCGGTTGTCTGTTTTATATAAGACCGGCAGCCGGGATCTGTTAGTTCTTTCTTTAGCAATATATTTTTAGTAACATTTGTTTTTCGGTCCTGCACCTTTTTTGAAATGGGGTTAGCCCGTTGGAATACTCAAAGGAAGAGAGAAAGATCGTACTTGTGGCCGACGATGATGCGGACGACTGTCTGCTGATAAAGGATGCATTGATTGACAGTGGCCTGGACTGGGACATTCAGTTTGTTGGTGACGGGATCGAGTTGATGGAGTATCTGGAAAATTGCGCGCGGCGTGAAGAACAGGGCGACGGGCGTTTCCCCGACATGATTCTGCTCGACCTCAATATGCCTCGAAAAGGAGGGCGGGAAGCACTGAAGGAGATCAGCGTTCATACGAGGTTCAATAAAATACCCATTGTTATTCTTACCACATCCGATGAACCCCAGGACGTTGCTCTTTGCAGCTCTCTTGGAGCAAAGCTGTTCATCACCAAACCGAACATGTATAATGAGTGGCTGGAAAGAGTTGCCGCCCTGAAAGAATTTGTCTGAGTTAAAGCAAAACCCTATCCAGGATCGAAAAAATATCCCCTGCTAAAATCAGTTCTACTCCTTCCCGGACATCGGCATCCAGACCTTCTATGTCGACTTTGTTCGCTTCGGGAAATATGATGGTTTTCACGCCCGCCCTTTGAGCAGCCAGGACTTTCTCGCGGATTCCGCTGACGGGAAGCAGTCTTCCGCTGAGGGTAAATTCTCCCGAAAGGGCAACATCGCGGCGTGCAGGCTTTCGGGTTAAAAGGGATATAAGGGCCAGAGCTATGGTGATGCCGGCCGAAGGCCCGTCTTTGGGAACAGCCCCGGAGGGAATGTGCACGTGGATGTCGTTGCCATCGAAAAAATTGGTGGCCAGCGAAAAAGATTCCGCGTGACTTCGTATATAGCTCAGTGCCGTTTGCGCGGACTCGCGGATTATTTCTCCGAGCGAACCCGTCAACATCAACTGCTGGTTTCCCTTCATCATGGTTGCTTCGATGGAGATAATCTCTCCGCCGAATTCGGTCCAAACCAACCCGGTGGTGACCCCTACACCGTGCCCGGCCTCGGCGATCTCATGAGTGAACCTCCTTGGCCCTAGCAGGTTTTCCACCAGTTTTTCATCAACCACGACGGGAGAGCGGTCATTTTCGTTTTGAACACAAAGCCTGGCAACTTTGCGGCATACAGTGGCGATCTCGCGTTCGAAATTGCGCAGACCGGCTTCGAGTGTATAGTCTATGATAATTTTTGAAACAGCGTTATCTTCAAACTCGACGTTTCTGTTTTTCAGGCCGTGTTCTCTCAACTGGCGGGGAACGAGGTATTGTCTTGCGATAGCCAGTTTTTCCTTTTCCGTGTAACCGGGGAATTGAATTACCTCGAGCCTGTCCAGGAGCGGAGCAGGGAGCCTTTCCACCACATTGGCGGTTGAAATGAACATTACACTGGACAGATCGAAGGGAAAATCCAGGTAATGATCGAGAAACCGGCTGTTTTGCTCCGGGTCCAGAATTTCCAGGAAAACCGAAGCGGGATCTCCCCGGAAATCCTGACCGATCTTGTCTATCTCGTCGAGCATGAAAACCGGGTTCCTGACGCCGATGCGCCGTATCTCAGTCATGATTCTGCCCGGCATCGATCCCACGTAAGTTCTGCGGTGTCCTCTGAGTTCGGCTTCATCACGCAGACCTGCGAGGGAAATCCTTACGAATTTCCTCCCCAGCGCCTCGGCAATAGATTTGCCTATCGAAGTCTTTCCGGTTCCCGGCGGGCCGGAAAAGCACAGGATCGGGCTTCGCGTCAATTCAATGTAGCGTTTCTTTTCGCGAATCTGCCGCACGGTGGAGCGAAGCTCCTCCATGTCAACCGGTTTTGGCAGGTAGTGGGCGGCGCCTCTTTTGAGAGCGTCAACCGCCGAGTTCACCGTCGCATAGCCGGTGATCATCACAATCTGGGTGGTCGGGGCGATCTGTTTGGCGGATTCGAGGAGCTGAATGCCATCCATCTTTTCCATCTTGAGATCTGTAAGGATCAGCTCGAACTCTTTTTGCCTGAGTTTGTCCAATCCATCCTGACCGTTGACAGCGGTGGTTACCTGGTAGCCTTCCTTGCGTAAGACATATTCCAGGTTAGTTCTGGCTATCTCCTCGTCATCGACGACCAGGATATGGAAATCGTTGAAATTGCAAAGGGTTTTTACCGCCAGGTATTCGAGGATTCTCTCTTTTACATGAGCCAATCCATAATGCTGAAGCTCGAGGATTTTTTCCGCGCGCGGCATATCCAGGCAGTCGTCGGTAAGGTTCTGCCACGGAAGCGATAGGAGGAATTCAAGATAACTCACCCCGATTGTGTACTCAGGTATCCCCGGGTCCATTCTTTCAAGCCGTTCGAGTTCCTTGGAGGCCAACTCGGATACTGCCTTCGAGACCCTTGCGCCCTCAATGGCCCTGCGGAGATCAATCAACTCAACCGGTGTTTCTTCATCGGATCTTTCTTCGATTTTTTCACTCTTTTTAAATATGCCCATTCCCCTGCCTTTCAATTCATGTTGCAATTCGCAACGCGCTCATGCCCCTCGTTTCAGAATCGAACGCCACTCTGTTTCCGTAGGGGGCGGGCGGCTGTTCGCCCGATTCCCGTGGTCGGCCCACCTGGATGCTATTGCGTTTTGCAACGTTTAATCCCCGATGACTCCAGTTGCCGGAGGGAAACTAAAACCTCATTTGTCAATGATTACGACAGCTTTTTACCAGATGGCATGACTCTTGACTATAGAAGATTGAAAAATTCATGTTCAAGTGAGTGGACTATGACAGATTTAATCGAAAAAGATAATAGAAACGAACTCCGCAACAGCCGCAAAATTCTTGTCCTGGCCAACAACGGTCTGTTCCGGGACCACGTGATCAACCATAGCGTGCAGCTTGCCGGGCGGCTTGGATACGATCTTGTAGCTCTTAGCGTTGACTCGCACCTTGAAGGCAGATCTTTTGAAACAAGGTCTGCCGAATCGGCTGGGAATCTATGCGAACGGGCTGGTCTCAACGGGATTCACTGCAGTTCCATGACCCGGAGCGGAGACATTGAATTCGCTGTTGAAGACGCAATTCACGACATGAAGAGAGTGGAAATCGTTGTAACGGATTCAGAGACAAAGAGTGAGAGTATAAGAAATATATCGGTTCCGGTAGTGAGTGTCTTATCTGCTTCTGATGACCAAGGAGGGAAAATCATGACTGCTCAACGCGAATCCTCGAACTCGAAAGCCAAAGTGATTGGGAAAACGGCCGGATTTGGCCTGCTAAGCGCCGCCTGTTATGCTGCTGTCTTTACAAACTCAGCCGCCGTTATGCAAACCTTTACCAAAGGCGGCTGGTACGCGGCCCTTCCCATCGCCACCGTAGTGGCGATTTCCCTGGTTCACGGCGCATTTGCTCATAATCTCTGGTCTCTTCTCGGCATAGAGGCATTGAAAAGAGATCAGGTTCGCAAGACCGAACACAAGGTCATCCAGAAGAGAAAAACGCAGAGGAAAAGACCTCGCGCCTATGCCTACGTCAACCCGTTTCACAGGGTTGACCTCTAGACAAACATGGCCGCCGGTGGCTCGGAAAAAACTTTTCTCCGTCAACCGGCCTGCTTCCGACTGAGGCGCATTTCTTACGTTGTGTCTTTTTGCTTCTTACTTACGAGGGATAAGGATTCAAAATGCATGATATAGCAAACGAAGCGGTCAAGTTCATCGATCTCACTGCAGCTTACGTGATTTTCCTCTTTGTGGTCGGCTTTATCGGCGGCCTGGTGAGCGGTTTTATCGGTTCAGGCGGCGCTTTCGTTCTGACCCCCGGAATGATGAGCCTTGGAGTGCCGGGCACCGTGGCCGTTGCGAGCAACATGTGTCATAAGTTCCCTAAAGCTCTCGTCGGGGCCTACAAACGCTTCAAATATGGCCAGGTCGATTTGAAGCTTGGCCTTGTGCTGGCAGTATCTGCCGGTGCCGGTGTGCAGGTGGGCATAAAGATTCAGCGTATGATTCTTGAAAAATGGGGACAGGCAGGTTCGGATCTTTATGTAAGCCTCTCTTTTGTGGCGGTGCTGATCGTCGTGGGACTCTATGTTCTTCGCGACGCGTTGAATATATCGAAATCGGGTGGAGGTGAAAGAGTTGTCCTGCTTGCCAGGAAGCTCCAGAACATCAACCTTTGGCCTATGATGACATTTAAGACCGCAAATGTGCGCATCTCCTTCTGGTTTACGCTTCCAGTCGGTTTTGCAACCGGTATGCTGGCTGCCACCATCGCTGTCGGCGGTTTCATAGGCGTTCCCGGTATGATTTATTTGCTCGGTGTATCGAGCCTGGTTGCTTCAGCCAGTGAGTTGGTAATAGCCTTCGTGATGGGTATGGGTGGCTCCATAAACTGGGCTATGCATGGAATGGTAGACATTAGGCTGGTCTTGATCATCCTTGCCGGATCGCTTCTGGGAGTTCAGCTTGGCGCAATCGGGACGACCTATGTTAAGGAACACATGATCAAATTCGTTATGGCGACAATCATGCTCATAGTTGCTGTGAGCAGAGGTTTTGCAATTCCGAAGTACCTCCATCAGCTTGGCCTCATCTCGATAAATGAGGGTACCATGACGGTACTGGGCAGCATCAGTTTTATCATGATGTGCTTTGCCTTGCTTACCGGGGCTACAATCATTCTCGTCAGCATGTGGAAGGCAAGAAGGGCGACATATATTCCCGAACCGCTGGTCGAAGCCAGTTGAATCACTGTTAGGAATTTAGCGATTCACAGATATGCTCTCCTCTTCTCTGCAAGTTCAGAGAGGAGGAGAGCCTTTTGAGTAACAATTCACCGCAATATAGCAATCTCTGCGGTGAACGAGTACCCTTTTGATGGGTATAAGAGGTTTCCCCCGACCCCCCGCCTGTTTTCATCGTTCACTGTTTACCGCAATTGGACTATAGTGGCAGGCTGCTATTTCCTATAAGCCCGGTAATTCTTCTTTCGCTATTGAATCGAGACCATGTCCGGGAAAACATATCGGAGTCGCCGATGCCAATCAGTTTTCCGACTTTTCCATTTTCTTCACTAAGGTTGAATATCCGCCAGAAGGTTATAGCAGGTTTCGCATTGCTGCTGATAATAACCGGCTCCTTCGGCACGGTTTCTTTCAGTTACCTTCGAGACGTGGAGCGAAAGCAGCATTTTGTCGAGACGGCGGACGACCTTCGGGATTTTATTCTTGAAGCCCGCAGGTACGAGAAAAACTTTCTTCTATATGGTTCGGCTGATGATTTGAACGAAAATCACAGATTCACTCAACTCGGCTTGGAGTTGCTCGCTAAGACGATCCCGGAAACCAGCGATCTTCAGGGTGTTCCCGTGCTCAACCAGATCAAACTGGAACTTGGCGGTTATCAACAATTAATGATCCGGATAGCGCACACCCATGGCGATGGGCCCGGATTGTCAGGAATTGAAGACCAGTTGCGCGAACATGGCAAGAGCCTGGTCGACCTGTCCCAGAGGCTTGTATCGTTTGAACGCGAACGTATTCTTCGTATAGTAAACTCCCTGGAGAGTCTGCTTTTGATCTCGCTTGGCGTTACGATCATCGCCGGTGGACTGCTGATCCCGGTAATTTCCACAAAGATCGTTCGTCCGCTGCGCTATATCGAAAAAACTACGCACCGCATTGCCGGTGGGGATTTGAGGCCGATTGAGGTCCTCGATACCCACGATGAGACACAGCGCGTGATCGAGGGGTTCAACCGCATGATTTCCGAACTGGACAAGCGGCAGGACCAATTGCTTCAGGCCAAAAAACTGAGCTCGCTCGGGACACTCACTTCGGGTATAGCTCACCAGCTGAACAACCCTCTTAACAATATTTCCACTTCCTGCCAGATCCTTCTGGAGGAATTCGACAAGGCCGATGCCAGGTTTTCGCTTCAGATGCTTAATAATATTGAGCACGAAGTGCATCGCGCACGCGATATTGTGAGGGGGCTTCTGGAATTCTCGCGAATAAAGGAATTCTGCCTGGCGCCGACTGCGCTTCTACATGTGGTTGAGCAGGCCGTAAAACTCATTTCCAGCCATGTTCCGCCTGGAATTGAGGTCGTGTTGGATATCCCCGAGGACCTTTCGCTCGATCTCGATGCACCACGGATTCAGCAGGTTTTTCTGAACCTGATTGAAAATGCTGTTCTTGCCATTGAACCTCCCGGACAAATCGCGATCAAGGCCTGGGCGGACATGGCTGAAAAGCAGGTGCTCATTACGGTTGAAGATACCGGAAAAGGGATACCCGGGGAAGAACTCGGAAGGATTTTCGATCCTTTTTTTACGACCAGGGAAGTGGGCGCCGGGACTGGACTTGGGTTGTCTGTAGTTTTCGGTATTGTCAAGAAGCATCACGGCTCTATATCTGTTGACAGTAAGCAAGGCGAAGGCGCCAGGTTCGTGATGCGCTTTCCAATGGAACAGGCGAGTTGAGAAAAGAGGCTGGATGGCCGCACCCCGCATTCTAATAGCCGACGACGAGCAGATAGCCCGGGAAAACCTCGAACACGTGCTGCTCCGGGAGGGATACGAGATTGTCAGCGCCGGTAACGGTCTTGCCGCAATCCAGCAACTGGAAAAGGAAGAATTCGACCTGGTGCTCACGGACATCCGGATGCAGCCTGTGGATGGCTTTCAGGTGATGGAGAGGGCACGTGAGCTCTATCCGAATATCGAGGTGATAGTCATTACAGGATACGCTTCCGTTTCTTCCGCTGTTGAGGCTATGAGCAAAGGGGCCTACTACTATATCCCCAAACCCTACAAGATAGATGAAGTCAGGGTCCTCGTAAAACAGGCCATCGAGAAGCGGGGTCTTCGCAAAGAAGTGGCGGAGCTGCGGCAGCGGGTCAGCGATCAGAGCAAGACCTCGCTTTTGATCGGAAATACCCCTGAGATGGAAATCCTGCGAAAGATGATCGAGCAGATCGCCGTTTCGGATTCGAGTGTGCTTATTCTTGGAGAAACCGGGACTGGAAAGGAACTGGTGGCCAGGACTATTCACAACCTGAGCCTCAGGGCTGAAAAGCGCTTCCTTGCGATCAACTGCGGCGCATTCAGCGAAGAGTTGCTTGCAAACGAGCTGTTCGGGCACGAGCGTGAGGCGTTCACAGGGGCCAAGAACATAAAACGGGGCCTGTTGGAAGTCGCTCGGGGGGGCACGGTGTTTCTCGATGAAATCGGGGATATGCCCCTGTCTATGCAGGTGAAGCTGCTGCGGGTCCTGCAGGAACGTGTGATGATGCGGGTAGGGGGTGTAGAGGAAATTCCCGTCGATATCCGGATTGTCGCAGCGACAAACAAAAACCTCAAACAGGAAATACAGTGCGGGACCTTTCGACAGGATTTCTATTATCGGCTCAATGTGATAACACTTTATATGCCCAGGCTCGCGGACCGCAGAGACGACATACTGCTTTTGAGTCATCATTTTTTGCAGAAGTTTGCAAAACAGCAGGGAAAGCAGGCAAGGAGCATTTCCGATGAAGCAAGCGGCATTCTGCTTTCCTATGAATACCCTGGAAATGTGCGGGAGCTTGAAAACATCATTGAAAGGGCTCTTGCCATGACAAGCGGGCAAACAATCGAACCAGCCCACTTGCCCCTTGATCTTCAGCAACTTTCGTTCAGGGTGCGGCGTCCACAGAAGGATTTTTTGACCCTGGATGAAAATGAACGTGATTACATTTTATGGGTCCTCAAACAGGTGGATGACAATAAGACCCGTGCAGCCGAAATTCTCGGCATTGACAGGGTGTCTCTTTGGAGGAAGATAAAGCGCTACGGGATGCAATAATAAAAAAAGGAGGGTAGGACAAATGGCAATAATTACAATTTCAAGAGGTTCTTACAGCCACGGAAAAGAAGTTGCTGAAAAAGTGGCTCAGAGGCTCGGCTATCAGTGTTACGCTCGCGAGGTGATCCTGGGGGCTTCAAAGGAATTCAACATCCCCGAAATCAAGTTGGTGAAGGCCGTGCACGACGCTCCTTCCATGCTGGAAAGGTTCTCATACGGCAAGGAAAAGTTCATCGCGTACTTTCAGTCTTCGCTTTTAAAGTGCATGGTGAGGGATAACGTCGTCTATCACGGGCTGGCCGGACATTTCTATGTAAAAGGGGTCTCGCACGTCCTCAAAGTTCGAATTATTGCGGAGATGAAGGACCGTATCCAGATAATAAGAGACCGGGAAAATATCCCCTACGAAAGCGCCCTGGAGCGACTTAAAAAAGACGATGCCGCACGAAGCAAATGGAGTCAGAATCTCTACGGAATAGACACCGCCGACCCGATTCTCTACGATCTGGTGATCCGCGTCCGGAAGATGACCGTGGATGACGCCGTGGACGTGATCTGCCATACCGTGGCGCTGGATACTTTCAAAACGACCTTTGAGTCCCAGAAGATGATGGAAGACCTGGTGCTGGCATCCGAAGTGAAAACAACCCTGATCGAGATCAAACCCGACATCCAGGTTTTCGCCCGCGACGGCGTCGTTACTCTTGGCGCCAGCGCCCAGATTATGAAAGACCCCGATCAGGTCAAGGAAATGGAAAGAATTGCCGGTCATATTCCCGGTGTTAAGCAGGTCAACATAAAGGCCACTCACCTGGTTGAGTGGAGTGATTAGAAACAGGAGATTCAATGAACGCCGAGCCGAACAAAATCATCTACTCCATGGTCGGGGTAAGCAAGTTCTTTAACAAACGACCGGTCCTAAAGGATATCTATCTCTCGTTCTTCTATGGAGCAAAGATTGGAGTGGTGGGTCTGAACGGTTCCGGCAAGAGTTCGCTTCTGAAAATACTGGCCGGGGTGGACAAGGATTTCAACGGCAAGACTGTGTTTGCGCCAGGCCTTACGGTCGGCTTTTTGGAGCAGGAGCCTCGACTCGACGATAAGTTGAGCGTTCGGGAATCGGTCGAACAGGGGGCGGGGGAGACCGTTGACCTGTTGAACGAGTTCAACAGCATAAACGAGCGGTTTGCCGAACCCCTGTCCGATGAGGATATGAATAAACTGATCGACAGGCAGGCAGAAGTTCAGGAAAAACTTGATTCGATGAACGCGTGGGACCTGGATTCGAGGATCGAGATGGCCATGGACGCCCTAAGGTGCCCTCCGGGAGATACTCCGGTAAAGGTCCTCTCGGGAGGTGAGAAACGGCGAGTTGCACTCTGCCGGCTCCTGCTCCAACAACCCGACATTTTGCTGCTCGATGAGCCTACCAATCATCTCGACGCCGAAACCGTCGCATGGCTCGAACACCATCTTCAGCGCTATCCGGGCACCGTAATCGCCGTAACTCATGACAGGTACTTTCTGGACAACGTGGCCGGATGGATACTGGAGCTTGACAGGGGACAGGGCATCCCATGGCAGGGCAACTACTCCTCCTGGCTCGAACAGAAAAGCGCAAGGATCAAGCAGGAAGCCAAAGGTGAGAGCGAACGGCAGAAGACGCTCGATCGCGAACTCGAATGGATAAGAATGTCCCCGAAGGGCAGGCATGCAAAGTCCAAGGCTCGAATCAACGCTTATGAATCGCTGCTTCGCCAGGATTACGAGAAACAGGCAGGGGACCTCGAGATATTCATACCGCCCGGCCCGAGGCTTGGCGGTGTGGTCATCGAGGCCAACAGCCTGACCAAGGCCTTTGGCGAAAACCTTCTGTTCGATGGCTTTTCGTTTGCTCTGCCCCCTGGAGGCATCGTTGGCATAATAGGGCCTAACGGCGCCGGCAAAACCACTCTTTTTAGAATGATAACAGGCCTGGAAAAGCCCGATTCGGGTACAATCAGACTGGGTGAGACCGTAAATCTGGCCTACGTTGAGCAGAGCCGTGAGACGCTCGATCCCGATAAGACAATCTGGGAAGCCGTCTCGGAAGGCATGGACACCATCGAGCTTGGAATCCGCTCGGTCAACTCGCGGGCTTATGTTGCCCGGTTCAATTTTTCGGGCGCCGATCAGCAAAAGAAAGTCGGTCTGCTCTCGGGAGGTGAGCGCAACAGGGTCCACCTGGCAAGAATTCTCAAACAGGGCGCCAATGTAATTCTGCTCGACGAGCCTACAAACGACCTCGACGTCAATACCATGCGAGCGCTCGAAGAGGCCCTGGAGAATTTCGCGGGGTGTGCGGTGGTAATCAGCCACGACAGGTGGTTCCTCGACAGGATTGCAACTCACATAATTGCCTTCGAGGGCGACAGCACTGTCGTTTGGTTCGAGGGAAACTATTCCGACTATGAGGCCGACAAAAGGGCCCGCCTCGGCGCCGCGGCCGACCAGCCGCACAGGATCAAATACCGGCATTTGACGCGGACGTAGGAAGCAAGGCAAAAGTAAAAAGTAAAAAGGCAAAAGGGAAGAAGGCTCAACCCGGGCATCCGGATCACGGTGAATCTGTCTTGGCGGTAGCGCCGCCTTCCACGGCGGCGCTTGGCGTTATTCTCTCATTTCCCTTATAATTCTCCCGATTATCAAACAATTAATCCGTGAGAACAATATGATCCGATGCAAAGAGAAAATCTCCCACCGGTTCTTTGCCGCTTTTTTCATCGTGGCGGTCATTCCGATTTTCATCATGGGGGTAGGTCTTTACAAGGCCGCTGAAAAGACGCTCATCGATTCGGCCTACATGCATATTCGGACAATCGCGCAGGATCACGCCAACAGGCTTGATACCTGGTATGGGGAAAGGCTTGATGATATCAAGGTCCTTTCGGGCCTTTCCCCGATTCGGGAAATGTGTTGCTCACCAGGTTCGAAGGCGGCGGCTTCAGTAGAGAAAACCTTGATCGCCGACTCCCTCGCGCTCACACGCGGCAAGTCTCCAGCCTACGAGAGCATCCATGTAATGAGTCCGTCCGGCGAGATCGTGGCTTCCACCGAAGCGAACTCGGAGATGATCGTTACAAAGAAGTACCTGGAGGACTTAGAAAACCTCAAAACCGCCGAAGGCCCGGTTTTAAGCCCTTTGCACCAGCATTTGGATCGCACGTGGTACATTCATCTCACGGTGCCCGTATATTCCAGGGGCGGCGCCATGAGCGCGGCCATTATGGCGATCCTGCATGTCTCCGGAACGATCGATCCGCTTCTTGCCGACAGGACCGGCCTGGGAAACACGGGAGAGGCCTACCTGGTTAACGGGGAAGGGAAAATAGTTACGCAATCCAGATATCTTGGCCGCGATGAAACCTCGAAGCGGAAATTCGAGACCGTCGGGATAGTCTCGGCCCTCGATCGAAAAGAGGGGATCTCCATATACCGCAACTATCTGGGACGCGAGGTAGTCGGAGCCTACAGGTGGCTCCCCAGGTATCATTCGGCCCTGCTGGTCGAAATGGGAAAAGACGAAATACTCGCGCCTGTCAGGGTTATAAGAATCGCTGTCTTGTCAACGGCCGCCCTGGTGAGTTTGATTTGCATCCTGGCGTCCTTTTTGTTGAGCAGGCAAATATCAAGGCCCATCAGCGAGATGGCAAAAGCTTCGCGCAAGATGGCCAATGGTTCTCTTGACCAGCGCATCTCCTACTCCCGCCGCGATGAGATAGGGACGCTAGCGGAAGGTTTCAATTCGATGGCTGAAGACCTCTCCTCGCTGATAGACTCGCTCAAACAAAAGGAAATCTCTCTTCAGAAGGCTTATGACGAACTTATGCAGGCGCAGAGCCAACTCGTTCAATCCGAGAAGATGGCGGCTGTCGGCGAACTCGTGGCAAGCGTTGTCCATGAAATGAGGAACCCCCTGTCATCGGTCAAGCTTAATTTTCAGATAATCGGGAGGTCCCTGGACCGCTCAGGTCCCGTGTCCGAACATTATTCCATCGGCCTTGACCAGGTCGCGCAGCTCGAAAAGATGCTTACGAGCCTGCTCGACTACAGTAAACCGGTCGCGCTGGCGAAAACTCCGTTTCGGATCGAAACCGTCATTGCCGAAAGTATCGGGCAACTGCAATCCTGTACGGAAGGGTGTTCAATCGAGGTCAAAACGCACGAAGTTCTGCCGCAGATCATGGGAGACCCGGAACAGATTCGACAGGTATTTGCAAATGTAATTAAAAACGCCGTCGAGTCGTCCGGGCATGCAGGGAAGATCGAGGTAAGGATAAGGCCTTGCGAAAAAGATGGGAATAAAGGAGTGCTGGTTGAGATCGCCGATAATGGCGCCGGAATTTCACAACAGGATCTGAAGCGCATCTTCCAGCCATTTTTTACCACGAAAGAAAAAGGAACTGGTTTGGGGCTTTCTGTAGTAAAAAAAATTATGGAGGCCCACGGGTTCGGCCTTTCGGTGTCGAGCCAGGAAGGGGCGGGTACCGTTGTGAGCTTGCACTTGCAGGGCGCATAGGCGAAAAAATGAAAAAAATACTCCTGATAGATGATGAACATTCACTTGTGCGCACCCTTGAGCTTTACTTTCAAGGCAAGGGTTACCATGTTCTTGCGGCTTTCGATGCGCGGGAGGGGCTGAGTCTTTGGCGGGAACATGATCCCGACCTCGTGCTGCTCGATGTCCAAATGCCCGGCATGGACGGAACACAAGCTCTTTCGGTGGCAAAGGAGGAAAATCTTTCGGGCGATGTCATCATGATAACCGCTTTTCAGGATATGGAGGCAACCCTTGCGGCCATTCAGCGTGGAGCTACCGATTACCTCTATAAGCCCCTTGATCTTGATACCCTGGACCTCTTGCTCGAAAAAATTCTGATCCGGCGCAGTGAACGGGAAAAGTTGGAGAGATTGAGCCATGTCATTTCGGAGAGCTTCAAACCGAACCAGATTATCGGAAAGAGCACCGCTACCCTTGGAGTGCTCAAAGACATAGCGAGGGTTGCCCCAACACCCGTAACCGTGCTCATTGAGGGCGAGACCGGCACCGGAAAGGAGTTGGTGGCACGAACTATTCATCAGCAGTCGGCCCCTGACGAGCCGTTTGTGGCTATCAATTGCGCGGCCATTGTGGGCAATCTGCTCGAAAGCGAGTTGTTCGGGCACGAGCGGGGGGCCTTTACCGGTGCCGTTCAACGGAAGCTGGGAAAGCTCGAAATTGCCGGCAGCGGTACAGTTTTCCTCGATGAAATCGGAGAACTCCCCCTGGAGGTTCAGGCCAAGTTCCTGCGCGTGCTCCAGGAAAAACAGTTCCAGCGTGTTGGGGGCTTGAAGGACATCTCCTTTAAAGCGCGCCTCCTTGTTGCCTCCAATCGAAATCTGGAAAGCATGGTGCTAACCGGCAGTTTTCGAGAAGACCTCTATTTCAGGCTAAAAGTGTTCGTGATCCACACCCCGACCCTCAGAGAACGCCCGGAGGATATCATTCCGCTGGCCGAACATTTTATATCGCGGCTCAACCGCGAATTGAAAAGAAACGTAACGCGGATTCCAATGGAATATATCAAGACCCTTAAGGCTTACGACTGGCCGGGAAATGTCAGGGAACTCGAAAATTTGCTCGGCAGGGCAATTATCCTTTCACGAGGTGAGGTGCTCGAACTCGACGAATGCTGGTTCCAGAGGACGGAAGTCTGCTCTGCTTCCGTCTCACTCGAAGAACAGGGTGAGCTTAAGAGCCTGACCTCTTTGGAAAAGGAGCACATCCTGAGGGTCCTCAACCATACGGGGGGTAATTTCGGCGAGGCGTGTAAGATTCTTGGAATAACGAGGCCGACTTTACGAAAGAAGATCAACGACTATGGCCTCAGGGAGTTTATCGGAGACTCGTGAGGGCAGGGGAGAACTATCCGCAGATGACACAGATAGGCGCAGATAGAAGCATGAATGAAAATAGTCTGCGAAAATCTGCGTCATCTCACCGGGTCTTTTTTCTTACCTTGGAGCCTTCGCTGGGGTTATTCCTTCCGCCTCCATCTTCGTCAAGTACTTTCCCGGGTCCTTATTGAATTGATCGATACAGGCAGGGCAGCAAAAATAGATGCGCTTGCCCTGGTAATCCACAAAGACCTTTTCATCGATTTTGTTGCCCAGGACGGGACACTTGGTCTGGGAGGCCGCATGCCCGATCCCCGGCATGTTCCAGACAAACGTGAACAGTCCCAATGTGACACCCAACAACAAGAGCAGTTTGATTTTTCGCATTAATTTTTCTCCTTGGTTGCTTTGAAATCCTTAAGAATCATGAATTCCTCCACATGGGCAACAACTCGTACCCATATGGAGGTGTTGACGGCTCTTTACAAACATGGGCCTGAACTTTTTAAACGGTCATCGAGCTACGAACTCTGGTGAACCCCCTCTGCACACTTTTCCGTCTTCAGCTCGTTTGTTGGCACGAACCGCCATTCCCATTGCCCTCTGGCGCCAGGGACGAATTTATTTACATGAGTTTCTTCAGTCCAACTGCAATAAAAGTCACCATTTCTTTGAAAACAGCTTTGGGTGGAGTGAGTTGGGCGTACCGGAGCTACCGGCCCGGCCCAAACAATGCTGCCGAAAGCCAGAAAACTCAGCGTCAAAACGATCATCGATGCGAAAAAGATCCTTTTCATAGTCAACTCCTTCCTCTGTGCGGAGACGAACACCCCGGGTCCTTTATCACCCGGAGGATTGATCCCCGGCTTTGCGGTAGGTGATTACTAGTAACCCATGACGACCGGTAACCTTCGCGCAGTGAGTATCCATCGTCGGACAGCTTCCGGGCGCGCCGATAAAATCAGTATAGACAGGGGCGCAGCACGGGGCGGTAAATGTTCTTGCCGTTACAGCAAAAGAGGTGGTTAGGCCAAAGCAGCCGACCAGGGCCAAAACCAGTAACAGGGTAGTGATTGCTCTTTTCATGGCTTTCTCCTTCCAGGCTATGAGTCTCGTGGACTCAGATTTTTGTTCTCAAGATGATGCCACTCTTACCCACCATATTGAGCAACATCGGTGCCAGGCGGGGAATATTGCGCCTGTTTTGTATTTAGCCGATATTTATGAATAATTTAGGATAGGGGGGCGAGACTGGGATCTTGAGTAAATCTAAATTGAAGAAGGCTTTCAATTGGTATTGAATGAAACTTTCCAAACGTTGAGGAATTAGGACAGTTTTCAGTTGCGGTTCTCAGTTTTTAGTTAACTGAAAACTCAGAACTCGAAACTCAAAACTCTTCGATCTCTATGGTTCCCTCCATATACATGGCGGCTTCGCCTGCAATGATCACGCGCTTTCCCCGGTCCCGGCAAAAAAGCTCTCCACCTCTTTTGGATACCTGTATCGCATGTAGGTTTTTCCTTTTGAGCAGTCCCGCCCAATAGGGGACAAGAACACAATGCGCCGATCCCGTTACCGGGTCTTCCTGAACTCCTACCGCCGGAGCAAAAAAGCGTGATACGAAATCGGCTCTGTCTCCCCTCGCCGTTACAATCAACCCGCGACAGTTCAGACCGGCGAGTGCGGTGAAGTCGGGTTTCAAGTCCCTGACGGCTTGCTCGCTCTCGACTACCGCGAGGATATCCTCATCCGAGTTGAGCACAATGATCGGAGGCACACCCAGTATCTCAAAGAACCCATCCGCGGACCTTTCAGGGGTGGGAGGCCGGGACGGAAAATCCATCTCGAACATACGGTCCTTTTTCCCCACGATGAGTTGACCGCTTTTGCGTGTTTGAAAGCGAATTTTCTGCTGCGGCCACTTTTGGCGTTCGAAGAGAACGTAGGCGCTTGCGAGCGTGGCATGGCCGCAAAGAGCCACCTCTGTGATCGGTGTGAACCATCTGAGATCGAACTCGCCGCGGTTCTGAACTACGAAGGCGGTCTCGGAGAGGTTGTTTTCAGCCGCTATGGCCTGAAGTGTCGAATCGGGGGCCCAGTGATCGAGCAGGCATACGGCTGCCGGATTTCCGGAAAAAACTTCAGAAGTGAATGCATCGACCTGGTAAATCGGTATCTTCACCTGGTCTCCTTTCGGTGAACTGTTACGACTTCAGCGCTTCGAATGCGGCTTTTGCTTCCGATGAATACGCATGCATTTTCAACAGTTCTTCACAGGGCTGCTCCTCACAGCGCGCGCAGCTTTCAACTCCACGGGCGAGAGCGCATTTGCGGATTGGACAGACATGGCAATAGCCTACAAGCCTCTTGCCCTCGCTCTTGCACCCCTCGCAGTTGATATCCTCGGGTTTGAAATCATGCCCGAACTTTTCCGTCCACGATGCCGCTATTTTTTTCCGGGCGATATCATCGTCGCTCCTGGTGGCCAAAAAGGCGGGGCAGTCGGAACAAACCAGTCCGCAGTACGCAATCATTTTAGTCAAGATTTGCACTCCTTTTTGTTTAATTCATGGGAATTCTTCATGTTGCCGATTCGTTTCCAGCCTACGAGGTTTCCTCAAAAAAATCCGAGTCTATTTTCTTGATTTCATAAGTGGATTCAATTGAGACACTGGCATCAATTAGTGGGATCTCATTCCCTTTTGCTGCTGCACCAATCCGGAGAAGAGGCAGCATCATGGTCTCATAATCCGGGATTGCCATTTTTGGTCACTCCTTCCATTGGCCGAACAAGAGCAAAACATATGTTTTGGGAAGGTTGTATTTTCTTTCGCACTGCTGCTCAATGTCAAGAGGAGAGATATCTTATCGTATATAGAACTCTTGCACCCGATGGTCACAGGTCGGGGGGCCATCCATCTTCAGTCCTCCGTCCTTAGTCCTAAGCCCTTCAGCATTTCCCACTCAGTCCTCAGTCCTCAGTCCTGAATTCCGATCACCTGTCCGAGCGGAACCCAGTTTTTGCCGTTGAATTTGATCAAATACAACTGCTTGATCGGTTGATAGTCGGTCGGACTAGTCGTGATTCTGATTCCGGGACGCAACATCCCGATCTCCAGATTGAGGCTCGCGGCTTGCTTCATCACGTTCGCGCGGGTCAGATCGTCACCGCATTTCTTCAGGACTTCAACCAGCGCCTGCGCTCGTTCGTAGCCAGCCACGTTGAGTTGATCTCGAAGACTTGCCTGCGGATTGTATTTGCTCATCCAGTCGAGAAACTCACGTACTGCGGGGTCGCTTCGTGCTTGCGGATGCAACCACGCCTTAGAGCGGGCGTTCGTGATGATTCCAGCGGCTTTTTCAAGGCCCGCGGGGTCCAGGAAAGCAGCAATCGAGAGGGATGCGTTGGGAATGAACTGCAGCGGATGCCAGCCGACGTCGTAGGTAGTGCGAATCGCCTGGGTAGCAAACTTCCCCCACGCCAGGTTGATGAAGACATCGGCGCCGGAACTCTTGAGCGCCACAATCTGCGAAGCGAGCGTTGCATCGGTATTGTCGTAGGAAACTTCTTTTACGATCATTGTTGACGCCATCCGGCCCAAGCCGTCGTGAACGCCGGCAAGATACTCTTTGCCTGCATCGCTGTTGGCGTAAAGCACCGCTATTTTCGCGCCGGGTTTGTTTTGCAGGATATAATTAGCATAGGCCAATCCCTCCGTTCGGTATGTAGCGAAAAACCCCATAGTCCAAGGGAAATGCGCCGGATCGTCGAATGCCGCCGAACTGGTTTGGATGAAAAGTTGCACTTTCTTATCATTCATGTACTTGCGGATTGCTATGTTGCTCTCACTACCGAAAGAGCTGAAGATCAGCAGGACCCCATCCTGTTCGACCAGCTTGTGCGCCAGTTCGACAGATTTGTTGACTTGAGAGCCATCGTCGACGCTTACGAAGTTGATCTTGCGGCCATTTATTCCGCCGCGGTCGTTGATCATCTGAAAGTACGCAGCCTCGGCGCGCCCTACCGCCCCGTATTCCGAGAATACACCTGTGTAAGGAGTGATGCTGCCGATTTTGATCTCGGTGTCCGTGGCGCCGTGGTCGTATTTCTTCTGCGCCGCTGCAGGTGTGGAGACAAGCGCGATCGCTATCACTGTGGCCGCAAAAATCCGAAGAATGAAGGAGTTCACGTTCAGCGCCTCCATTTGGTTGGGGCTGCCTATGGTTGGCTTTGACTGCGGTTATTGCCGGCCTGTGAGATAGACAGCGGTTCAACTCAGTCCTTAATTCCGGCCTTGGTCCTCCGTCATCCGTAATGCCGACTGGGTGAGTTCCTTCCTGACAGCCAATCCCAGTCTCTCTATAATATAGGGTTTTCTCACGTAAGTCCCAGCGCCCAATGCCTGGGCACTGCTCACCCGTTCCGTTTCAGAAAAACCACTGACGATGATCGCCCTCTGATGAGGATGGATTTCAATTATTTTGGTATAAGTGTCGAGACCATCCATGCCAGGGTCCATGATCATATCCAAGACGACCAGATCAACCGCGTTTTGCTTGAGGTACTCCACCGCTTCTTCACCGCCGGCAACACCGACGACGGAGTAATTCAGCTTCTTTAGCATCGCGCCGGCAAGCTCCCGCTGCTCTTTAACGTCAT
>OMOE01000031.1 GCA_900290365.1 Syntrophobacter sp. SbD1
CCACAATCGAGGACGTAGATATGGCGGCTGAAGTAAGCAACATGACCAAGCACCAGATTTTGCAGCAGTCCGCAATGGCGATGCTGGCGCAGGCTAATTCTCAGCCTCAGGCGATACTCAAGCTGCTCCAGTAACTTAGCGAATCCATTTCTCAGTTCTCTCAGGCGGCCCATGCGGGCCGCCTTTTTTTTCGGTGGGCGCCCCCGCTTATCCGAATGCAGATGATCTGATCCCGAGATGGTTTCGAACCCGCTCATAAGCTACAGAGGCGAAGAAAAAGGCAGCCGCAACCATTATTATGGTCGCTCCGGAAGTAAGATTAAATTTATAGGAAAGCCAAAGGCCGATGAGCGAAAAAAGTGCATTAAGAAATACCGAAGTTACCATCATCGCTTTAAGGGAGCGGCAGAATTTTTCCGCTATGAATGGCGGGATGGTTAGCAGAGCAATGACCAGGACCAGGCCGACAATTCGAATAAGCGTTATTACGGTAAGGGCGATCATACCGAGCAGAATATAGTAGAGCACTCCGACCCTGACCCCCATGGCCATCGCGAATTCCTCATCGAAAGACATGGCAAGGAAGCTGTTATAGAGCGCCCCGACAATTATGAGCACTCCGACATCGACCAGGGCTATCATCAGAATATCCGCGCGGGGGACGGCAAGAATACTCCCGAATAAATAACTCATCAGGTCCACGTTATACCCGGGTGTCAGATCGATCATTATTATTCCCAGGGCCATTCCCAGCGCCCACAAAACGCCTACCACAGTATCGGCCCTCTGTTTGTTTCGAAGGGTGACTGCGGACATGATCATGGAGGTCGCCAGAGCAAATCCGACTGCCCCTGTAAGAGGCGGAATCCGGAAAAAGACGGCCAGTCCGATGCCGCCGTAAGCGGCGTGAGCGATTCCACCGGAGATGAAAACGATCCGGTTTGCAACGACAAGGGTGCCTATGATCCCGCAGGCCACGCCGGCAAGCAATCCGGCAAAAAGAGCATTACGCATGAATTCGGATTGGAATGCCTCGATCATCTTTTCAGGAGTCCTTATGGTCGTGTTTGCGCAGAACGCGGTGAGGCACACCGCCGTGGGCTATCAGATCGACAGGGCATTGGTATGCTGAATGAAGCATCTCTTCGGTGACTTCGCCCGATCCATGATAAAAAAGGGTCCGGTTCAGGCAGGCGACGGAATTGATGTAGCCGGACAGCACGCTCACGTCGTGGCTCACTACGACGACTGTTATCGAAGAGTTCAATTCTTTGAGCAGGCTGTAGAGGTCGGTTTGAAACTGTGCGTCCACGCTGGCGGTAGGCTCGTCCATGAGCAGGATTTTCGGTTCCACGGAGAGCGCCCGGGCAATGAAGACGCGCTGTCTCTGGCCACCGGAGAGTTTGCCGATCTGCCGGTCCCGGAAATCCCACATCCCGACCTGTTCGAGCACCTTTCTTGCCAGCTCCCTGTCCTCGGAAGTGAATCGGCGGCTCAGCCCCGTCCGGCCGAGCCTGCCCATCAGGGCAACGTCAAAAACTGAAATGGGGAAATCCTTGTTCAGACCCGTATCTTGCGGGACATACCCGAGCAGTCCGGCTGCTTCCCGAGGCGTTTTGCCAAAAATCCTGACTGAGCCCTGCGCTGGATTCAAAATGCCGAGTATGATCTTGAAAAGAGTGGTTTTACCGCTGCCGTTAGGCCCCATTATTGCCAGGAAATCCAGCTCACCCACAGTCAGGTTTACCTTTGCCAGGATTGGATGGCCGTTGTAAAAAAAAGATACGTCTTTAACCTCGATAGCCGTAGCCGGCATTTCCTCACTCCCCACTGCTCATTGCCTCTCTAATTTGTTCAGCCACCTGCCGGAGATTTTTTTCCCAGTCGGGCGCCAGGTCATCGGCTTCCACCAACTTGCCTCCAATGGCCTGTGCTATCGTCTGCGCGGTTTTGGGCGAATATTGCGGCTGAATGAAAACAACTTTTACCCCAAGCTCGCGCGCGCGCTTTATATATTCGTCGAGATCTCTTGCTTTTGGTTCTTTTCCTTCGATTTGTACTGGCGCCTGCCTAAGCCCGTAGGCGTCTGCAAAATAGCCCCAGGCAGGATGAAAAACCATAAACGATCCATGTTTCCCATCTGCGCCAAACAAGCGGGAAAGGAAAAGGTCCAACTCGACCAGTTCGGAGGCAAATCCCCTGTAATTGGTCTCGTAAGCGGCGCGGTTCTGCGGATCGGCTGCCGCAAGGGCCTCAAAGATCGCCCGCGCCTGCATGCTCACCAGGGGTGGCGAAAGCCAGATATGAGGGTCGCCGCCCGGTTCCTCATCGGAACCGGTGCCCTCGTGCGTATGGTGGGCGCTCTCGCCGGGATGTGAATGGGCCTCCATTGCTCTTTTTTTAATATCTTTTTCTGTGTGCACCATAACAATTTTGGGATTCACGGAAATCAGTTTCGGAAGCCATATGGTTTCGAAGGGGACTCCACAGGCGAAATAAATCCTGGCCCGGCTGAGGGCAGACATTTGGCCTGGCTTGGGTTCGTATGTTTCAGGTGTTGCTCCGGGGGGGACCATCACCTCGACCTGGACAAATTGCCCACCGATTTTTTCCACAAAATAACGCTGAGGAAGAATACTGACTGCGACGGTCATGGGCCCCTGCCCCTGGGCCTGAGCCATACATGGCAGAATAAATATCAGCGCACATACCAGACCTGCCCTTAGAAAGGCATTTAACATGCAACACCCCTTCCGGATTGTGGCAAAACAAAAATGAGCGTGTACAATAGGGGCTTTTGCTCCCGAGCGCCACAGACAAATTCCACTAATTAGTGCCGCATCCGGAAACTCCGGATGCGACACTTGTAGTTTCCAATTCGGAAAGGAGGCATTTTTCGTTCTGGCCAGGAAAACAAGTGGTTGCGCGGAGGCGTACTTAGGTACGCCGCACAAGCAAGCACGAAGATTGACGCCGCCAGAGCGGAAAATGACCCTTTCCGGATGGAAACTAATTACTTATCTCACAACTACGACTGTGCAGTGCGCATAGTTTTGGACCCGCCTGGCTACAGACCCCAGCCGCCAGAGTTGCAGGAAGCTTCCTCCTCCCCGGTGTCCCATAACGATCATTTGGACGGCTTCCTGATCTGCCATAAACACAATCTGCTCGGCAGGATGTCCCACCCTGATCTCGAAGCGTGGTTCGATTCCGGCCTCCCTGGCTTTGTCCTGAAGATCTTTGAATTTTTCCCGGTAGTATTCGGTGACCGAGTCCAGCACCGCTTGCGTTTCGACGGCGGTAGGCGGCTCCGGAGGACGCACAACCGACAAAACGATCAATCCGGCGGAATATTTGAGGCAAAGATCGACCCCCATGTCAAAAGCCTTCTCTGACACATCCGAACCATCATATGCCACCAGCACTTTATCAATTTTCATGAGAAGAATCCTTAAACTGTGAAGTATCAAAGATAGTCCGCAAAAGCGAATCTCTGCTGATCATGCCTTTGAATTTGCCATCGGAATCGATAACGGGCAATCTTTTGATCGTCTTTTCGAGCATCAAACGAATGGCTTGCTCTATCGAGGTATCTTCCCGAACCGTAACTATGCCCGTATTCATTACCTCTGCGGCGGTCTTGGCGCGCAAACGATCGCTGATCTCCCTGTGCCTGCCGGCGCGCTCGGAGAAGGGAATCCTGCTTGCTAAAAAATCCCAGATCCCGGGATGGCGGCCGGAGAAGGCGGCAAGCAGGTCTTTATCCGAAATCAATCCCTTGAGATAGCCTTCCCCATCCACCACGCAGACTCGCTGGATATCGTTGCAGTCAATGATGCGCATAACCTCCTCGACTGGAGTCTCCGGAAGGACTGTGAAGATGTCCCTGCGCATGATGTCCGAAACGTGGCGAAGGCCTTCAACAGAAATACTTTTGTCTCGAAATGCCGTCCAGTCGGGGCATACCTTCATAATGGTCCCGAAAATGTCCACACGCGAGAGGATTCCAACGAGCTTTCCCGACCTGTCCACAACCGGCAGACGCTTTACTTTTTTCTTCAGCATGAGATCGACTGCCTCGGTTACCGGGTTTTCCTGCCCGATGGTTACTGCCGGCTGTGACATTACTTCCTTCGCCTGTTTTGGCTCCAGGGCCTTGAGGATTTCACCGGCCTTCTCACGGTCCGCCTCGGCCAGCAGCCCGAATCGCATCGGCAATTGCGCCTTGTAGATCAGATCTCCCTGGGCGATAACCCCGACAGGGCGATCCTGTTCATCCACTACAGGCAGCCCCGTAAAGTCTGAACTGAGCAGCAGCCGGGCCACCTCGCTGACCGGCGCAGCCGTTCCGACCCGCTTCGGGTTTGGGGTCATTATTTCGAGGACCCTGGTGTTCCTTGACAGGAGAAGTCCGCGAGTCTTATGTGATACGACCTCTACATCCCGGGCCGCTATAATCCCATCTGCAACCATCTCCTCCACTGCTGAGAGCACTGCATCGAATTCTGCAGCGGGGACAATAATCGTGATGCGAATGGGCATGTTGTAAGAAAGCACTTCCAGCCTGCCGGTGGCAATCTCCCCGTTTTCGTAAGAGCCTTCTATTCCCCTGGTAACAATGCACCTTGCGGCTATTTTCAGATCGTTCACACGCCGGACTATGGCGCTATGGAGCTGTTTGCCCTGCCATCGGGCTTCTTCGCCTGTAAATATCTCGATCACCTTGTAGTGCAGCATCGCCTCTCCTATCGCAGTCCGCCTGCCCGCATGCCGAGAAAAACGAGGGCCGCCCCCAGGACATTGTTGGCAAGAAAGTTTGCCGCCGTGATCATGTGAGTCTCCGCTCTCAGTGCGTTAACCGTCTCCAGGGCGAATGTTGAAAATGTTGTCAGCCCTCCAAGGTAGCCGGTTACAAAGAACAGGCGGGCCGATGGATTCATGATGTTCATGCCCCTGTCGGCCAGGGCGAAACAAAGACCTATAAGAAAGCAGCCGGAAAGGTTCACGATAAGCGTTCCCCAGGGGAACCTGGCCCCGAAAAACTGTGCTGCGAGAAGAGAAACTCCGTAGCGGGAAAGAGCGCCCAGACCTCCGCCAACCAGAACAAGAACTATCTTAGTCATTCACTGGAAACTCCGGATGGAAACTATCTAACCACGACAACGGTACAATGCGCGTAGCTCAAAACGCGTTTGGCCACCGACCCCAGGAGCCATCTCTGGATGAAACTTTCGCCGCGATGTCCCATGACGATTGCATCTACTTTTTCTTCGTTGGCCATATGCACGATCTGATCAGCCGGGTGTCCAACCCGCACCTCGAATCGGACATCGACCCCTCGGGATTCCGCCAGCTCTTTCAGACATTTGAAAAGCCCCTGGTAATGCTCGGTTGCGCTTTCAAGCACCGCTTCCAATTCAACTGCCACCGCAGGCTCGGGTGGCCGCACCACTGACAGGGCAACCAGCTTCGCCGAAAATTTTGACGCCAGTTCCAGGGCTTGTCTAAAGGCCTTTTCAGATTGCTTCGACCCATCGTAGGCAACGAGCAGTTTATTCATAATAAACCCCCTTTAGCTTTGCAATCGGTTTTATTGCGATGCCGGTTCGATTTTTCCGTTTAGTGACGACAACTTTGCCTCTTTCACAGACATTGCGCCGGATTCCTGGGCCTCTTCTTTCGGTTCTTCCAGAAGATGACGGGGAAGATAGAAGGCATTGGCAATCAAAGTGGGGACGACCGCGCTGCCCACGACAGTTGCAATCAGGTAGGAATACTGAGAGGTGCTGATAATGCCGTGTGAAAGCCCGAAAAGAGCGGAGATGCTGCCGAAGGTAAGTCCGGTGGACATGAGGAGCGTGGTGTACATACCTTCTTTACCCTCTCTCTTGAACAGCCTGGTTACCGGATAAACCGCCACGAATTTGGTTGCCATTTTGGCTGCCAGAAGTATGAGGAAAACTACCGGCGCGGCTATTAGAGCGGCAACGGAAACAAAGGAGCCCGCCCGGATGAAATAAAAAGGAGTGAGGAGGCCGAAAGTGAGGGTCCTCAGTCTCCTTATGAGCATGTGATCTTTGCCAACCGTGCCCGCGAGCACCATCCCGATCAGGTAGGCGGGCAGGACCGCCTCGCTGTCGGCCCAGCTGGCAAGAAAACCCATCCCGAAAAGACATAATAATAGATATTTTGCTTCCAGTTCGGAAGGCCTTCCTCCGTATCGCTTGAAAAAGCGCGGTGTTATAAACGGGAGCAGGGCAAAGACGATCACGCTCGTTCCAACAAAGGTGCCTGTTTTAATCGTAAACGGCGCAAATATAAGTCCAAGGGCAAGCACCGTCCCAAGATCGTTTATAAAGCAGGCAGCAAGAATGGTCTTTCCATATTTGGTCACATTTAGACCGAATTCCAGCATCACTGCATAGACTACCGCCACAGAAGTGGTCGAAAGAGCCACTCCGGCGAGCCAGCTTGCCTGTGGAGTCCAATGCAGGATGTAGAATGCGAATGCCGCACATCCCAGAAAAGGGGCAAAGAAGCCGGCCAGTCCGATTGCGGCAGCCTCTTTCCACTTTTCCTTGAATACATCCGGGTCAAGCTCCGCCCCGGCAAGAAATGTCAAAATGATGGCGCCGGCCCCTGAGAGAAACTTGATCCAGGAGACGTCTGCTCCAAGAACAGCGCCTCCGATCAGTGCGCCGATCAGCAGCTGCGCGACCGTGCCCACGACAATCTCGGAAAGGGCGGTTGCGATTCCAAACCAGATGGACAGCAGTGTGGCCACAAGCGCCAGTCCCAACCAAATTGTCGCTATCATCCATGTTTCCGCCATAGAGCAAATCTCCCCGAACAGTTAGTGTCCATCCGGAAACTCCGGATGGAAACTAGTTAGATAAAAAAAGCCCTTGCGGCTTTCACCGGCAAGAGCTTCCATTTTGTATCAGCGTCTTAATCACCCACCAGGCCCCTTCTAATATGGTTTGCTCGGGTAGGGGTCATCAGCCGAAAAGGCGGTCGTGGGTGGACTCCATCACCACTGGATATTGGCGGAAAACATAGTTTAATTCTTTGAGTAAATCAAGCATTGACTACGGCAGGGAAAGGGTTGACATCAATCTTTGTTTTTCTTATATAAAATGAAAAGGTGATGAAGTTCACCATAACTGCCCTTTCCAAGGGATGATGACTTCTGCTTTCTAATTTTTGGAGGCGGGAGTTTTTTTTTGCTTTCGAACGTATTGGCGTGGATGATTATTTAAATCCAGTACTTTTGGGAGGCCTTTTCATGTTCGATTATGCGCAGCTCAGAGAAAGCCTGTTCGGTATCGTCACGCAACTGGAAGGCACTGTGCGCGACGTGACGTCGAAGTCCCTTGGTGAAACCAGGACTAAATTGGAAGAGGAAGCCTTTAATCTTGTCGTTCTCGGGGAGTTCAAACGGGGTAAGTCGACTTTCATCAACGCTCTTTTGGGTGAAAGTATTCTGCCCACCGCCATCATACCGCTTACCTCGGTTGTTACAATCCTGCGATATGGCGCGGAACTGAGGGTCCAGGTGGAGTACCTCAACGG
>OMOE01000112.1 GCA_900290365.1 Syntrophobacter sp. SbD1
TATTGACGATAAACTGATTGAAGAAGCACGCCTTGTCGGCAAACATGCGACAAAGAAAGGTGTGGTCACTGAAGCGCTCCATGAATACATCCAGCGCCGGAAACAGATCGAGGTCCTCGATCTGTTCCATTCCGTCGACTACGATCCCGACTACGATTACAAGGAACAGCGCAAGAAACCATGAAAGTCCTCGTTGACACTTGTGTCTGGTCGATGGCGTTGCGGCGCAGTGAGGCTTCCGGTGGTCAGGAAGTGTCCGAGTTGATGGAACTGGTCAAGGAGTTACGGGTGCAGTTGATTGGACCGGTACGGCAGGAAATCCTTTCCGGAATCAAAAGCTATGCCCAGTTCACGAAGCTTCGCGATCATCTCCGTCCGTTTCCCGATCTTGAGCTGACGAACCTCGATTTCGAGTCAGCCGCTGAGTTCCATAACCTCTGTCGCAGCAAAGGGGTTCAGGGTTCAAACACCGACTTTCTCATCTGTGCGGTAGCGGTGCGGCGCCAGATGCCCATTTTTACCACGGATGCCGACTTCACTTTCTTCCAGCAATGCCTGCCGATCAAGCTCCACTATCCCCGAACTGATCGATGAGATCGTACTCTATAGCCTCGCACAACAGATCGAATCGGCCGGCGGGAGACTGAATCCGTCCTCAAGCTTATTTCCGATCTCCTCTCATACCAATTTGCGTTCAAGAGCGGGCGGTGATAAACCCCGCCCCTACGGCGCCGTCGCGCGGTTCCTTTGTAGGGGAAGGCTTTATGCCCTCCCGAAGCACTCGATTTGAACGCAAATTCGTATCAATCCTTCCCCGCGAAGTTTTGATGGATACTAATTACCGGGGTTTCCTGGAGTACCCGAAGTCATAGACGAATTGCGGTTCTAAATGTCTGAAACAGCATAAGCGACCGGCCAACCCCATCTTCCAAGAATGCTTGGACCGTGTCATCATCTTTTCGTAAGGCTTGGCAGCACTGTTCAGAGGGAGGCAAGGATCTCACTGTCAGCATTTTGTGGCAGAAGCGCTGCATGTTGGGCTTCGGTATGGGCGCAGGGCAGATTTTCAAACTGAAACCGAGGGTACTGATAAGGTTCGATCCGGCATGCTTTGGCAGTTTCGATGAGACTGTAGATGGTTGCAGCAGCATCGGCCCCACTTGGAATGCCTGTAAATAGCCAGTTCTTCCGTCCTACTACGAAGGGCCGCATTGCATTCTCCGCGGCATTATTGTCCGGAGTAATGTGTCCGTTTTCCAGGTAGCAAATGAGTTTGGACCAGCGGGAAAGCGCATAGCTTAAAGCTTTTCCCAAAAGCACCTGGGGCGGGGTCTGGTTTTTCGGGACTGGGATAGAACCGCAAAATATAATCAGATGAAGAGATCGAGGTATGAAAAAGCATTGACTAAGGTGAATGGCAATATTGACACCCATGCAGGCCCCGAACGGTTGGAGGCGTAGTCTGGCCACTGAAGACTTTTTTCTTATCGCTTGGATGATTATTGTTGATACCGAAAATGCACTTCTAAGGGTTCTGCAAGCCATGTTTTTCATCATGGTCTAGAATTTCCAGTCAGTTATCGTGTCGCGACCCCTGCCCACATTTCAGTCAGAGGAGCCCTCCATTATGTCAAAGAAGCTTGCAATTACTGTTTCGGGAGCGGTGTCGCTCGGAAGTTACGAAGCGGGCGTGATGTACGAAATCGTTAACGCCATCCGCCAGCACAACGAATCTCCTGATACGCTGACCGAGGATCGAATCGTGATCGACGTCTTGACCGGTGCATCCGCGGGCGGGATGACGGCGACAATCCTTGCGCAAAAATTAATGTTCGAAGCGGACGCGTTGGAGGGGGCATATTTTAACTCGCTTTACATGCCATGGGTCAAGGACGTGAACATCTTAGACCTTCTCAAGGAACGATCGGGCGATTCCCCTACGAAGTCGATCTTGTCCTCGAAATTCATTGAAGATTTATCTCGGCGCTATCTCACGTCTCGCTATCAGAGCCACGCAGATCCTCCGCGCACGCATCACGCCGCTGCAGCAGACAAAATCTGGCTGGGCCTCGCCCTATCAAACCTCAACGGAGTGGATTACAAAAAAGATACGTGGCCGGCAGGGGAATTCGTCTACACTCGCTTTCAAGATGAACTTAAGTTGCTCATCGAAAACGCCGCGAGTGACGACACCATGGATGTTTGGGAACCGCTCCGAAACGCGGCGGTTTCGTGCGGCGCATTCCCGTTTGCGTTCAGAGCCGTTGAGGTGGTCCGCCATAAATTCGAGTACGATTCACCAGATTTGATATCGCCGATCTTGCCGACGGAAAACTTTTGCTACACCGACGGCGGCGTGTTCCAGAATGAGCCGCTCGGAATGGCGAAGGACCTCGTCGACAAGATAGACCCCGAGCATGTCGATACCGAAAACCGGTATTATCTATTCGTGTCTCACGGCAACAAGAAATCGGTTGCATCCTCTGAACTCAACGCCGATAACGCTGATTTCCTGCCATTCGGCGGTCGACTCGTAGCTGCGATTTACAACCAGGCCGGTTTCCAAGATTGGATTATGGCCGAAAATGTGAATAATCGGATCGACCTTTTCAATAAGCGAGCTACGGAACTCGCCTCCATTCTTAAAGAGAAAGCCGATCCGGCAGAATTCGTGACGTGTCTGGAAACCGCTGCGAACCTTTTACTGCCGATACTGTTCAAGAATGCTGGTGGCGACGCCTCGATCAACGCAGCGCGAGACCGGCTGCAGAAGCAATTTGCTACAGAATACAACGGCCTCCCCTCAGGAGTGCGCAATGCGTGGGTCGATGCCATCCTTGTGCTGGAATCCGCTGCGGAAATGGGAGACCACGACGAGATGCGTATTCTCGCTATCACCTCCGACGAATCGGAGTTGGCCGGCTCGGATCTGCAAGCGTTCTGCGGCTTTTTCGACTTCAAATATCGCAAGCACGATTACGACGTCGGCCGTGATAAAGCCCAGCAGTTCCTCTTGGATTCTAACTGTCCACTCGGTAAACTCAATTTCTTTCCCGAAAAAATCGACGATATCGATCACTCATTGGACAACCTGAAGCTCGATGCCATGGACCGCTCCATTCGGGAGGATGTGTACGGCCGTTTGAAGGATAGGTTCCTCGAAATGCTCAAAGAAGCCGGCGCGAACCAATGGGAGGCTACCGCCGCGTTTGACTTCGTCATCGGTCCGAAACTCAAACAGCTTTTGAAGCTGTAACCGCGACAAGATTTAGTTGAGCGAAGTTGAGTGGTATTTACCGGAATCAGAAGCGGTAGAGCTTCTAAACTGTAATTATAGACAGCTCCGTGGATTTGCCGAAAAAGGGATACTCAGTTACACCATAACGCCCAACCGCAAGCTTAAAAATTCAGAGGAGCCGGTTCATCGGTTTCTCAGTCGCAAGACTGGATTGAGTTGAGGTGGATGTTTTTTCTACGGTTTTAAAGGATAGAACCTCCCCGGCATGCATCAAAGATGCAGAAAGGGCAGAAACAGCTCACCGATGACCACTGAACTCGTCAGCGAATACACTACAAAAAGAAGCAGACATCCGCGTTACTGACTAATAATAAGCCGCACCTTCGATAGCTCCGTGATTGCCGGTTGCTGTTGAATGTTCGGAGTTTCCTCCCTGGCGACATTGCAAAGACAGGCAACAATGTAGCCGAGTACATAACCCAGGAAAAGTCCTAATAATAATAGCATGGCTCCCCCCCCAACAAAAGAAATGAAATGCTCTCAGACAAACTTAGAAGCACGGATCATGCCAAAGAGCAGTGGCGGGTGCCGTATGCTTTCAGAATATATCTATCAGAACTGCCTAGTGCTTTATCATCCAGAAAAAACAGCGGGATGAAGCGATACGTCGATCTGATTTATGATACCATCCAAATGGTCGTCTTGACGGCAAAGTGCTTTTTTTGACGTAGGATTGTACAGATAATGAGATAGGAGTGAAGGGAATTCAAGACGGAGTGTTCTCAATAGCCTACACTGGATGTTCGAGTTGTTCGAGCGATGTAAGGCGCTCCTGCGCTGACCCAGGGGATGAATGTTACCGGCGGCGTGAAAGTGTAGCAAAAATGGCGGTCTGAAAATGTTTAGTTGTATGAGCATGAGGGCCGCCGGCTCTAATAGAGTTATAGATATCGGCGGCAAAAGAATCAGGATTCTATCTCACCCTTCTTCCGATAACTTTTGCCCTCAATGAGAACCGTTTCTGCGTGTTGAAGAAGCCCGTCAAGTTAGGCCGAGGTAGGAGTTGAATCGTTGTTGAAGATACCCGGCCATCTTTGTATGCTCTGTTCGAAGTGATCACCATGGGTCCCTGTTCATAGCGCAGGCTGATGACCTGGAAGAGTAGATCGGCGCCGTGCTTATCGATAGGAAGAAAACCGAGTTCATCCAAACAGAGCAGCGATGGAGCCAGATATCTTTTGAGTTCGGATTTGAGCCGCTTAGCCGCTTGTGTCGCAGACAAGGTGTTGAATGTTATGGAAAATTGCCGACCGAAAGCTCGATCAACTCGACTCAGTAATAACGCTCGATGAACTACGCATTCCTCCGGGCAATCGGCTGGAAGCGTTCGGTGGAGATCGCACTGACCAGCATAGTATGCGCATTAACGATCAGTATCGGATATGTTTTGCGTGGTCCGAGTCTGGTCCCGAGCAAGTGGAGATCGGAGATTATCACTAAATAATGAAGGGAGTGAGACGAATATGATCCGTATTCCAACAGATCGCTTTCCAACACATCCTGGTGAAATGCTCCTTGAGGAATTCTTGGTCCCGCTGGGGATCACTCAGCGTTAACTTGCAGATGCTGTTCAGGTCTCATATCGGCGCATCAATGAGATCGTTAATGGTCACCGGGGAATAACCCCTGTTACGGCCCTGCGCCTGGCTAAGTTCTTTGGCATGTCACCTGACTTCTGGATGAGTATACAGCTACGTTGGGACCTATATAATGCACAGCTTTCCGAAAAGGATACATTGGAGGCAATTCATCGCTACGTAACCTCCTTCTGTCGGCAAAGCAAAGTCCGGAGCCCAATAGTAGCCTGGCGCCCATCCGGAAACTTATTGATCTGGATCTTACTGAATTACGGTAGGGATGCCGATTTCCCTTTTGTCTTAATCCTGTAAATCCTGTCGAAAGTTCTGCCTTGGTACTGCCTTGACCCGCAACCCGCAACCCGTAGCCCTCAGACCCCGAGCGAAGTGAGTCCGGCTACCCTTTCCACAACGGGCGGGTGTGAGTAGTGAAACCAGACATAAAGCGGATGCGGATTGAGGTTTGAGAGGTTATCGGCGGCAAGCCTTTTCATCGCGCCGACCATTGCATCGGGGCTTCCAAGCATGTTAACGGCGAAAATGTCGGCTTCTCTTTCAAAACGCCTCGATAGCGCCAGGTATAGCGGCTGGAGGAAAAATCCGGCCCTTTGCCAAAAAAGCCCGGCCAGGAAAAGTCCGACGTAAGGCAACGGCCGGCTGAATCCAAATGTGTGGAAAAGAAGCGGCCATTGAATGAAGAGCCATGTTGCATAAAAGCCCGCAAGTGAAATTACAGAAAAGATAATAAGCTGCTTTTGCACGTGTTTTTTTCTGTAGTGGCCCGCCTCGTGGGCGAGCACCGCAAGGATCTCTTCGGGGGTATGCGATTCGATAAGGGTATCGAAGAGCACGATCTGTTTGGTTTTGCCGATTCCGGTAAAATAGGCGTTTGTGTGGCGGCTTCTGACCCCGGCATCCATCTGCATTATCTTTTTTACGCGGATGCCGCTTTTTTCAAGTTGCGTCTTGATCCTGGCGGAAAGTTCTTCGTCCCGGACCGGTTCGAACTTGTTAAAGAGCGGCGCCAGGACCACTGGATAAAGGACCGCCATAACCAACTGGACGGCCGCAAGAAGTACAAAACCCCAGAGCCACCACAAACGCGGCGACCATTGGATGAAGAGGAGAAGGAGGGAAAAAATCACCGCGAAAAGAACGGCCGTGATCAAAGCGGTTTTTATATGGTCGATTGCCCACAGCTTCAGCGTGGATCTGTTGAAGCCGAATCTTTGTTCCACCACGAAGGTGTGATAGTAGCTGAAAGGGACCTCGACCAGGGAATGAACGGCCCCGGGAACGAAGAAGAAAAGAAGCCCCGCCGCGATAAGGGAGAGCCCGAGTCCATCGGACCATCGGACAAGAAGCGGCAGAAATCCTGAGAGCACGATGACCAGTTGGACTATATCGGAGACGATTTGCTCGATAATCCCGACTCTGGTCTTTTCCCTCGTGTATTCCGCGGTCCTGGCGAGCCCGGAGTCGTCGATGAATCCTTCAAACCCGGCAGGCGCCTTGCCGGCATGCCTCAGGGAATAAACCAGGTTGAGGCGCTCGACCAGGATATTGAAGGCGCTCTGTCCCGCATATAAAAGAAGGAAAAAGAAAAGAAGCCCGTTTAGTTCAATCATTTTGAGTTACGCGGAGCAGGGAGCAGGGAGCAGGCAGGTCCCGTGTTACTTCGCGCTTCACGCTTCTTGCTTCCCGCTTCCTCCCGTCTATTTTTTGTTTTCCTTTTCTTTCTTAACTATTTCCTCGGCCAGAGCTTTGGGGACGACATTATAGCGGGAAAATTCCATTGTGAATTCGGCCTTGCCCTGGGTTGACGAGCGCAGAACGGTAGAGTATCCAAACATCTCCGAAAGGGGCACTTCGGCCTCAACGGCCGAGAAAGCACCATCTTCAGAGGTGGAAAGAATCAGTCCCCGCCTCTGGTTCAAACTCCCCAGACAAGCCCCCTGGAATTCGGAAGGAGTTTCCACCACCACCTTCATGATGGGTTCGAGCAGCACCGGGCCCGATTTACCGTAGGCTTCGCGAAAGGCCCCGACTGCGGCCTGCTGGAAAGCCATATCGGATGAGTCAACGGCATGGGATGCGCCGTCATTTATGGTGACCCGCGCCCCAACGACCGGAAATCCGGCGAATCCTCCCTTGGCCAGACACGCCTTGAATCCCTTCTCGCACGCTGATATGTACTCGGTGGGAATCGCTCCGCCTCTGACTTCGTTGACGAACTCAAACTCCCCGTCGGCAAGCGGTTCAAGAAACCCCGCGACCCGGCCGAACTGCCCCGCGCCGCCAGTTTGTTTTTTATGGGTATAGTTGAAGTCCACCCTGCGGGTAGGAGATTCGCGATAGGCAACCCTGGGCATGCCGGTTTCGATTTCCGCGTCGTACTCCCGCCGCATACGCTCAACATAGACGTCGAGGTGAAGCTCCCCCATTCCGCAGATTATAGTCTCGGAAGTCTCCGGATCCAGGAAAACCTTGAAGGTAGGGTCTTCCTTGGAAAAGCGGGCAAGCGCCTTGCCCATGTTCATCTCGGCCTTCTTGTCCTTAGGCTTTACCGCCAGCGAAATAACGGGCGCCGGCACATGCATCGAAGTCATGGCATAGCGCACCCGCCCGTCCGTAAAGGTATCCCCGGAAGCGCAATCAATTCCGAAAAGGGCCACGATGTCGCCTGCGGCCGCAGACTCGATTTCTTCCATCTCGTCGGCGTGCATCCGGCCCAGGCGTCCTGCCTTGACGTGCTTGCCCGTCCTCGTATTGACGATCGTATCGCCCTTGTTGAGGTTCCCCTGGTAGATTCGAACGTAGGTCAACTGACCGTAGCGGCTCACTTCGAGTTTAAAGGCAAGCATCACCATAGGCATATCGGCCTGGCTTGCAAGGACTATCTGCTCTTCTCCATGCTCGAGGTCGAGGGCTTCATTTTTGATATCCAGAGGGCTCGGCAGGTACCTGATTACGGCGTCGAGAAGCGGCTGAACGCCCTTGTTCTTATAAGCCGAACCCATAAGAACGGGAGTAAGCTCAAGGGCAAGTGTGCCCTTGCGGATTGCATCATGGATCATATCTTCCGTTATCGGCTCCTCCGCCAGTATTGCCTCCGTCAAAACATCGGAGAATAGAGAAACCGCGTCGAGCATTTCTTCCCTCTTCTGGTGCGCAAGCTCCATAAATTCCGGCGGAATCTCCGACACCGTAAAGTCGTCGCCATGCTCTCCCTCAAAGGTAAGCGCCTTCATGGCAACCAGGTCGATTACCCCCTTGTGATCTTTCTCCATGCCCATGGGCACCTGTAGAAGCACAGCATTATGGTTCAGTTTTTCCTGGAGCTGCCGGACTACCCGTAACGGGTCGGCGCCTGTCCTGTCGCATTTGTTTATGAAAGCGATCCTTGGAACATTGTAGCGCACCATCTGCCGGTCCACGGTGACGGACTGGGACTGAACACCGCCGACTGCGCACAGAACCAGGACGGCCCCGTCAAGGACTCGAAGGGCGCGTTCAACTTCTATGGTGAAATCGACATGACCCGGCGTATCGATGATGTTGATCGGATGGTCGTCCCACGAACAGAAGGTCGCAGCGGACTGGATGGTAATTCCGCGCTCCTTTTCGAGTTCCATGAAATCCATCGTGGCGCCCACTCCATCTTTTCCCTTAACATCATGAATCGCGTGGATGCGCCGGGTGTAGAAAAGAATTCTTTCCGTGAGCGTGGTTTTTCCCGAATCTATATGCGCGCTGATGCCGATATTTCTCAGCAGTGCAATTTGTTCTTCAGTATTGTTGGGCATTTGAACTCCAGGTGCTTTTTCAGGTGCTAAAAACAGACCTCTGACATCTTAATCGCAATTAGAAATTAGAACCACTGGTGACACCAGTTTAGTTTCAAATTGTAACACGTTCGATACAACAAAAAAAGAACGGGCACCTGTAGTGCCCGTTTGAGCCTCGCTTTATATCCCATGTCGAAAAAAAAGAAAAGGCCGATTCGGGGGTTTTTAATCACTCTCCCCTGTCGGCCCTTAGAAATCTACTTCTTTGCAAGTGTCGTATTTTTCCCCGGTACGGCAGCCGTTTTTGCCTTTACCTTCGACCCCGGAGTCTTTTTCTGAACCGAGGCGGGCGCGGGCTTGCCGGGTTTGCCCGTCTGCTTTACAGCCGGCTTGACGGCCATAGCCGTTTTTGCGTAAACGGCTGCTTTTCTATTCCCTTTGCCTGCAGCGGCAGTGGGCGCCGGGCTGTTGGGCTCTTTCGCCGCAGATTTGGCTTTCTTCTCGGCGGCAGCTTTCGGAGTGGCGGATTTGGCTACCGGCAGCTTGACGGATTTTGCTTCGGGCCGCGTTGTGGATTTTTTGTCCGGTTTAACCGCCGCCCGCTTTTTGCCGCTATCTTTGATCGAACAGGCAGCCTTACCCAAAGTCGGTCTTACGGGCAGATTCGCCTGAGTGAGTTTGATTCTCTGGCCGTGCTTAAGATGAGCATTTCGGCCAAGTCCATTCAACTGGCACAATGATGAAAGCGGAATTCCGGTCCTTTTTGAAACATCCTTCAAGGTCCCGCCGTTGTTTACAGCATAATAAGCGGCGGTAGGCGAGCCGGGCTTTTTGGAATCGGAGGCAAAGCAGATCGACGAAGAAGCCGCCCCTTGTTTGTGCGTATCTTTTGTCACAGCTTTGCCGGCGCCGGCATGGATTGTTTCTGTGCCGGTTTTTATAGTCTTTGCAACCGGCTCATCATCGGGGGGCGAAGAAGTTGAATCGGATATTTGAGAGAGCGCCGGTTCGGGCTGCAAAGAAGCCATTCTGACGGGGGGAGTGGCCTGAGCAATGAAGCCGGGTTGCAGAGAACGCGCAAGCAGGACAGGCTCGCTTTCAAAGCTCCTCTTATAGAAAACCAGGCAACTGCCGGGAACGAGAACGCTCGATTGACTTAAATGGTTCCACCTGCAAAGGTCCGAGGAGGCAACACCGAAACTGCGGGCGAGTTCGTCAAGCCCTTTTTCGGAGCCGCTCACATAATAATTGACCTTCCTGGGTAGATAAGACTGCTGAGCCACCTCGATAACGGCTTGTTTTTCCACTTCATCGGCCCCGATGTGGGCAGCCAGAGTGGACCATGGAGTGAAAAACCGGACGTGCATGTGATCGACATGATTTTTGATATGCTGGACCAAGGAGCCGCGCACATTGCCAAATACGCGATCCAGGTAGGTCTTGTCATAGCCCCGGGAGAGCGCGTATTCATAGAGCACCTTCTGGACGCTCCGATCCAGGAAAATGTACTGCACGCGCTGCGATGAGATCAGGTTCTCCATGAGGCACCAGGTCTTGGCGGCATCGAGGTTTCCCTCTCCCATCGGCATGAATGTATTGAGCGCGCGGTTGCCCTTCGCGTACAACCCTACATCCACGTCCCTGCCGTTCTGGTGGGACCGGTGATGAACGGCGCTCCCGCCGCCCTGGATGGTAAAATCTCCGAGGAAAACATCGCACGTATCAGGAAATTGCGTCCGGACGGCCTCTATCGCGTCGAGCAACGCGCCCACCACTTCAGGCGTGGTATAGGACCTGTTCGGATCACGGAGATGATAACCGGGAAACTGGCTTGGGAAGACTACGCCATTTTCGAGATGTCCCTGATAGGGATGCCCGTAAGAGGCGGTAATTGCCTGGGTTGTTTGGATAAAAAGTAAAGAAGTGACAATAAACACGGCCGATAGAACCAGGACATAGTATAATGCCCTTTGAGATCTGGCCCCCCCCATAAACCCCCCCTTGTTTAGTTTAAGGAGTCCCCGTAGTCCCCCACGACTCGCAGAAACTGTTTGAATAGAGTTTGGAGTTTACTACCAAAAAAGGCACATGCATGTCAAACAAAGTTTTTCGAATTCATCCAATTAATTCAGATGAACCGCCAGCATATTGAAATCACAGGAGAAAAAACTCTAATAAAAAAGATATTTGATTGATGAATAAGTTCACTGAAGTGAGATGCGGTAAGTGGTTAGGATTGCTGCTAAATAATGCTGCTCTAAATCTTTATATAAAAACTGTGGGGATCTTATATCTCTTTGAATAATAGGAACTTAAAGTCAATCCGCGTTTTTGAGGCAAACGAAAAAAATTATTGTACTCGTTCGCCGATGGACAATATCAATTTGCGTTCAAGATTGGGCGGGGATAAGCGCTCATAGGCGCTTAAATAAAGCTGATTTTCATTGTAAAATCAATATGTAAAGACTCTGGACCCCGGCCTGCGCCGGGGTGACGAGAATCTTTGTTCAGTTTCAGTAAATTCAACCACCTACGCGCTTATTTAAGCGCCTATGGGGATGCGCCCTCACGAAAAGATCGGGTGCCGGACTATCCATGGCAGGTGACGATTTCATGATAAGCGCGGGGCCCGAAGCGAAGTGAGGGTCATAAGCGCGGGGCCCGAAGCGAAGTGAGGGTCCACCCCGCCTCTACGTCGTTGGCGCGTTGCGCTTCGAAGGGGAGGGCTTTATGCCCTCCCGGATGCCCTTGAACGCAAATCGGTATTACTTGTTGCCTTTTGCCTTGCGCCGGCGTGGCCGTTCTTTTTCAGTGAGGCATGCACGAAGTCCCCGCAATGAATACTTTATGAGTAAACCTTGAGAAAAATCCCGTGAAATGGACCAAAGACAGAGCCGCCCGTCTGAGCACCGAGGTTTGGGGGCGGGAGGCGAGCATAAATTTAAAAGACAGGAATTGTGCAGACGAGGAGTAGCAGATGGCCAAGCAGAAAAGCTGTAGTTTTGCCGGTTTTGAATATGTCGAGGGCACAAGTATTTGTAAATCCGGGAAGTGTGCGAAGTGCGTAAAGGGTGAGTGGGAGGAAACAAAGAAATCCTGCCCATGCAGTTAGCGTATAGCCATTTAAGCCGGATTGCGGAGGGAGTATTGAGATGCCGACGAATTTTGCTCTTAAAGAACAATTCGCATGCGCGGCCTGCGGCGAGGACTTCGCCAGGGAAACGGTCGTGCAGGAATGCAGGATGTGCCACAGGGCGTACTGCGAGGAGTGTATAGACGATCAGGGAATGTGTGTTCCCTGTAAGGAAAAGACATAGAGGGGATAAAATGGAAGAATTTAAAACATGCAGCTACATGGATCAAATGTATAAAAGCGGAGATGAGTTCTGTTTTGCCGACAGGTGTGTTATTTGCCGCGATGGCGAATGGCAGGAAGAACCGATCAATTAAAAGCGTGTTCACCCCCGGCCCAAAAGCACTGCCGGGGCAGGCTGCGAGACACAGAGGGCACAGAGAAGAGCCCTTTCACGCGAAGGCGCGAAGGCGCGAAGAAGATCGGTGAACCGCTGATAAATGCAGGTGAGTGGGTGGAAGGTGAATGGCAAGAACCACAACATCAGCCCCGCTTTTTCTCCTTTGGTCCACTCACCCATTAACCCATTACCCTATTTGCCGAGCATCCCGGTTTTGAGCTCCTGCTGAACAGGCTTGTCTCCGAGCCAGATTCCGTAGAGGGCCTCTTTGAAATCCAGGCCTTCGATCAGGGATGAAACTGCGCCATTCCTGGACACCTCCACACCCTTACCAGGGATATAGGCGAAGTCGTAGGTGTCATGGTTGCGCAGTTCCTTGAATATTTCGACAAAGGCGTCGATCTTTGCTTTGAGTGGGGCCATATTGCCGTTTGTTGATTTCTCAAAAGCTTCCAAGATGGCTTTTTTCATCTCGTTCGGGCTGACCATGACTGAAGTGATCTGAAGCTTGATGTCCATGGGTTTGTCTGCAGCAACAATCCCGGTTGCATCTCCGCTTTTCTGTTCGAGATACAAGCTTGCAACATACACCTGCCAGCCGAAGGAGGATCGATAGCCTCCACCGTTAAAAATAAGGTCCTGCCCGTTGGCCGTCAGCGTATCGGGGAATTCAATCCCTTCGATAGTGGCGGCAAATGCCGGCGCAGCCAAAGAGAACATTGCAAACATGACAACAAAAGCTCTTCTCATCATCAAAAGATCCTCCTCTTTTTTTGTCGAAAATACCGCGCGAGGTTCTTAAAATCAAGATAGAAGCTCCCGGGTTCAACGATCAATCGACAGGGGAGGTGGCACGAAAGAATGTTGATCCCATAGAGGGAACAGAGTAAATTCAATTTGCTATCGATTCAAAGGTACACATATGGAACGAAGGATCAGCGAAGCGGACTGGAAGGTCTTCCGCGAAGTTCGTGTGAGCGCCCTGGATCGTTTCTGTGAGCACGTGCTTTCCGAAGCCGGCCGGCTTGTGGCAGAAACCGGCCAGAGCAGCCATCAGCGCTATTTGGCTGTGTTCAAGCTGATCGAGAGAATGGATAAGAAACTGGGGGATACGTTTGACGATCCCCGGCGTTCCACAGCTTTGCTGCAGTTGATGCTCATGCGATCTCAGGACTTATTGACCGAAGAGGAATTTGCTCGTTTCAGCTCAGAGACTCGTGCTACGGTGCAAGGAGTGCTCGAATCTTTTTTTGCCTAGCAGGGTGCTGAAAAAGGGCCTGCTGGTGGGAAAGACCCGAAAAAGACGGGTGATTTCGTCATTCCGGCGATTGACAACCCGGCCGCAACCCAATGGCTCCTACGTGGGGCGAGCCCTCACTCTGTTCGGGTTCCGCGTTAAACGTTCGAACTCACGTTTGAAGCTTATAGTTCGGCGTCCGATCTTAAGCCCTCACTTCGTTCGGACTTCGCGTTAGCCATT
>OMOE01000062.1 GCA_900290365.1 Syntrophobacter sp. SbD1
TGAGATCCATATGTGCGGTCTCGATTTTGTAGTCGCCCGGGGTGAACGGGTGGTTGTGCTTGGTGGAAACGGATCAGGAAAAACGACGCTCCTCTATCATATCCTAGGTCTACTCGCCCCCAATGAAGGCAGCGTTTCCGTATTCGGCGTCAATCCAGCTGAAGCGTATAATGCCATCCGCGAACGAATCGGCGTTCTTCTTCAGAATGTCGACGACCAGATCCTTTCCCCAACCGTGCAGGAAGATATATCGTTTTCACCGCGAAATTACGGGTACGGGAAAGAGAAGACGGACAGAATGGTCGAGCAGGTCCTTGCCGAACTCGGGGTTCAGCATCTTCGCGACAAAATTTGCCATTATCTTTCCGGAGGAGAGAAACGAAAAGTGGCCCTTGCCGGAGCCCTAGTTATGCGGCCGGAACTGCTCATTCTGGATGAGCCGTTCGAGGGCCTTGATAACCGCTCCCGGGCCGAACTCGTTACCCTCCTCAATGCCTATAACCGGGCCGGCATGACCATCATTATGTCCACCCATGACCTGAACCTCGTTGCGGCATTTGCCGACCGGGTTTACGTTCTTGTCCGGGGTCACGGGGTAATCACGGCCGGCACCCCTTCGGATATATTCATGCAGGCCGACGCATTGAAGGCGTCGAATATTGATCCGCCACTACTCACGGAGCTTTTTCTTAAATTGAGGGATCGCGGTATTGCCGTCGATGTTCCCATCCATATAGACCAGGCCGTGAATGACTTGGTCCGGCTCGTACGCAACTGAATTGCCGGTTCGCCGAACCCGGCTCGGATAAGGAGGAAACATGCCGCAGGGTGGTCTCGAACAACGAAAAAGAGTTTTAATTTATCTTACTGCGCTCTTGCTCGCCGCCTTGACCTGCATAGGTATTGCAGCGGGGTATTTCATTGCCAAGGGCGAGCGAATGTATTTTATCCTCTCTTTTGTCCTTGTTCCGCTCGGTCCGTTCTTCGCTTATCTGCTTTACAAAAAGACCATTTTCCCTTCCTATCACAGCCTTGAGGACACAAACCTGGAACTCCATTTAAAGCAGGAAGAACTTCTGGATATCAAGGATGACTTATTTATAAAGTTTCTCGGCGTGTATGACGTAAACCTCGCAGCAAATTCTCCGAGATTATTTTCAGAACGGTTGACGGATGTCGCCGATATCACGGCGAGGGTCATGGAAGCCGATGCCTGCTTCGTCTTTCTCTATGAACGGAAAAAAGACGATCTCGTGATTTCGGCCTCCAACGGTATTCAGGAAGGCGCAATAGGGAAGGTGCGCATCCCTCTCGGCGAAGGTATAGAGGGATGGGTTGGACGACGTCTCGAG
>OMOE01000020.1 GCA_900290365.1 Syntrophobacter sp. SbD1
GATCGGACGCCGAACTATAAGCTTCTAACGTGGGTTCGAACGTTTAACGCGGAACCCGAACAGAGTGAGGGCTCGCCCCACGCAGGAGCCATTGGGTTGCGGCCGGGTTGTCAATCGCCGGGGTGACGAGAATCTCTACCAGAGATTCTGTAAATTCAACAACTTAAGCGCTTATTTGAGCGCTTATGGGTGACGGTCCCACGGGGTTTTTATCGAAAATTGGAATTTCAATCCCTTTTAAAGCACCCGGGAAGTGTCTTTGTTCCTAGAAGGCCGTTAGCGTAATGGCGTCGATATTCTCTCGCGCCATGTCTCGAACGTTCGGAGCAGCGTTGCGGTCACCTTTTCAATACCTTTGGCGAGGTAGGCGAACCGCCCATTTCGTACCAGCGAGGAAGTTTCCACAAGCCATCCATTGTGTATTTCTGCCTGACGGCAGACCACGTGCTGTTCCTACCGCCTTTGCGGGAGTCCCCAAACCTGTAGTCTCGGCCATCACGTAATTCCGGCTTCCCATTCAGAGACGCCGCGCCGCGAGTGCGCGGCTTTGGTTGTACCATGCAGGTGGCGCAACCCCAACGCGCGCAAAAACGCGCTCTCGCCGCTTTGAACGGCACAATTTCCGGCGAGCGAAAAAGTGAGTAAAAACAACGAGCAAAACTGGACAGTTTGTTGTAAAGTGTCCAGTTATCAGCACAAAGGCAGTCAGTTCAGACTTTATTGGTTGTTTGAAGTCTTCGGGACAAATATAAACTTCGTCTTTTTGGAGGCCCCAAAACCATGAGTCAACCGGATATGGAATTCTGGTACTCAAAAAGTCGTCAATTTCATTTGCTTTGGTTCTCATTTCTTGGCGGGATGATGGTACTTGGCTTTTCCTTCCACTCTGCCAGAGATTTTGTTGGTCAGGTATCATCACAATTATCTAAGTACGGTGCGGAAGCTTTCACTATTGATCTTGCTCAAGTGGCTCTTGTGCGTGAGAGTATCCCAGTAGGTCTTGGCCTTATTCTTGCCTTTCTATCACCACTATTAAGCATTTGTGCTTATTACATGATCAGGCGATCAGAATTGTCTACACTTGATCAACGGAACATACTTTCCCGTAGTCACATAAAAGCCATTATGGTAATCACGCCAATACTACTATTTGGCGCTCTGGCTACTGCCTTGATTACAGTGTATTGTGAAAGCGTTTACAAGAAGTTCTATATTCTGTTTAATATCTATGACCTAACTCACGCCATCTTTAAAGTCTTGTTATTAGAACTTGTTCTTTTAGGATTGGTATTTCTTGAAATTAAGATTCTCTACAAGATCAAAGGCCTTCTGAAACTAATTGCCGTCTGTTTTCTTTCTATACATATTAACACTTACGCGATCATTGCGGTAGATTACGGTATTGTGCACTTGGTAACGCCGCGTTAATTGATGATCTTCTCTACTTTCTTAGGTAGAGGTTCAAAACGTAGCCTATCACGAAATAACTGGACAATTGAGCCTCTTTTGTCCATATTGCAAAAACAGACTTGAGGATTGGCGCGGGTTTGCGTCCTATGAACTACCCCGGAAACTGGACAAAAAACCGAAAACACGTAATAGCGCGAGGTTGAAAAGCACATACAGCCACCAAGGGTAGCCGCCGTGCCTCGCATTTCTCTTACTTGGATTTTTTATCCAGGGACCGGTAAAGAGTCGCACGGCCCACTCCAAGCAGCTTTGCAGCCTTGGACCTGTTCCCGCCCGCCATCCGGATCGCTGATTCGATGGACTCGAGTGTGAGCAGCGGCTTGGGCCCAGGTTTTAAAGTCGTGCCGGTCATCTGCCGGATTTCGATCGGGAGGTGCTCGACTTCGATTTTACCGGTTCGTGATTTGACCAGGCCATAGTGGATAGCGTTTTGCAATTCACGCACATTTCCCGGCCAATAATAATCCATCATAAGAGACAGCGCCTCTTCGGAGACCTCTGTCGCCTTATGTCCCTGGCCGACGGCCTGTTTCAGGAAATGAAAGGCCAGCAGCGGTATGTCGTTTCTGCGCTCGCGAAGGGGTGGGATGCTGATTGGCACTACGCTCAGGCGGTAATAGAGGTCTTCTCGAAAATTCTGCTGTTCCGTCTCCCGTCGAAGGTTCTTGTTCGTCGCGCTGATGATGCGGGCGTTAACACAAATCGTTTTTTCTGCGCCCACCCGCTCGAATTTGCCCTCCTGGAGTGCGCGAAGGAGCTTAACCTGCATGTGCTTGGGAAGCTCTGATACCTCATCGAGGAAAAGAGTTCCCCCGTCAGCCAGCTCGAATCGGCCTTTTTTGTCCCGAATAGCCCCTGAAAAAGCCCCTTTGACATGACCGAAAAGCTCGCTCTCGAGCAGCCCTTCGGGGAGCGCGCCGCAGTTCACCGGCACGAACGGTCCGTCCGCCCTGGCGCTTTCGTTGTGAATGGCAGCGGCTACCAGCTCTTTTCCAGTCCCGGTCTCGCCTGTAATGTGAACAGGGTAATCCGCAGCGGCGAGATTTCTGATCTGCTCATATAGATCGAGCATCTTGTGGTCCCTGCCGACAATACCTGAAAAACTCGCAAGCTCACCAAGCCGGATCTGAAGATTGATCATCTCGGTTATGTCGCGGAAGGCAGCCAAAACGCCAACAAAAGCCCCCCCCTCATCATACATGCCTGTCACAGACATTTCGACCTGGCGCAGCTCACCCGAACGGGTGGAGATATTTATAGTGTAAGCATGGTGTCCCAAAGACCCCGGTGGCTGGTCGCAAAAGGAACATTTGCTTCCGCAGAATGGAGACCCGAATACCAGGTGGCAGTCCCGCCCGACAACATCCTCGCGCGAATACCCTGTGATCTTTTCAGCCGCGCGGTTGAAAAAAAAGATTCGCCGCTCGAGATCATGGGCGATTATGCCCTCCATCATGTTATCAAGAATATTTTGAAGGTTATTTTGCCCGGTGACAAGATTTTCGAGGGTCACCACCGTCATAAGTCCACCCCGCCACAAGCGATGCTCAATTCTTTTTTCCGGTAACCCCTAATCGGGCCAGCGACTCATTGAGTCTCTTTACAACGTCCCGTTTCACTTTCACCTCGCGCACAGCGCCGTCTCTTTGAATCCACACAGTGACAGGATCGGTGGTTTCAGTCGGGAGTCCGTCCCAGGCTAGCGAACTTGTTTTCCCGAATACATCAACAAGCTGAACCGAATCACGTGTTCCCTCCGCTGGCTTGGACCCCGGTTGTACAGCCTCGATATATTCGACATTTTCCAGGAAGACCAGAAGGCCCTTGACGGCAGTGGAGTTTTCCACCGGCTTGGCTGAGGCCTCACCTTCCTTGGTCCCCCAACTGTCGTCTTGAAGCCGTACAAGGTTTCCGCCACCATTTTCTGTCTTCCACGCAATTTTGCTCACGTCCGCAGCTTCCGGCGCCATCAGAGAACGATCGGCAAGAAAGCCAACAGACCGTGGAATCGAGCCTAAAATGCGCGAGGCGACAAGCACCGGCCCTTCGACTTCTGATGAGACGGCTACTGCCTGTTTTTTTGTGTCGTCGGAATCTGCAACCTTTAATTCCGGCGTTTGCCCGTCCTTTAGTTTCAGCCTGATCTCCAACCGGGGTGTGGACGGCATGGCATCTTTTGCTGCGAAATCCACGGCTCTGAGCCAATGCAGCTCATCGAGCAAATCTTGCACCTTTCTGGCTTTGATCTCGATATCGGGCTGGTTTGCCGATTTCCATTGCTTCGAGCCGCCTTGCCGTTCAAGGCTGAATCCCTCAGCGTTGCGCCATTTTACATCAACTGCGCTAACCTGATCGGGTTGCCATGAGAAAAGTTCCTTCCTGCGAAAATCTCTCAGAGTTTTTTTCAGTGATTCATAGGTCGCGTGGGACACCATGAAGATGTCTCCGCCTTCACCTGCCGTTGCATACCGGCCGGTTTCAGCGGGGTTTTCCCCTCCCATCCGGAGTTCGAGCCAGTTGTCGCCCGTCAGCACGCGCACGACAAGAGAAGGATTATCGAGCCCGAAGGCTTTCAGGTTGTCCGAGGCTTTGCCTATATTGCGCTCCTGCATGATATTCTGAAGCGTCGAAAAAAAGTCGTCGAACACAGTTCTGTCCACATCCGAATCAATTGGCCGAGAAATCTTCCACTTTTCCCCCTTCTCAAGGCAAATCTTTTCAGCACCCTCTGACTTGATCTCAATCTCCTTGACTGCTGCCGCATCGAAGGCAAAAACGCGTCTGGATTCTTTTTCTTCCCGGGCCGCTTCCTTTTGTTTGGTCTTAATCACCAGGTAGGTCCCGCCGGCCAGCAGCAGCACAAGGAAGTATATCGCGGTAGCCCGCCATTTCATCTCTGCGTCCTCCTGACCCTGTAGACTGCTATCCCTGCGACGAGGACACAAAGAGGAACGATTATAAGAACGATCCAGAAGATCATGGTGGCCTGAGCCCTGGTGAGCATCAGCGGTTTGCTGATGTTTGGCCTGTCAAAGGTTATCATGTTTGATTCATCGGCAAGGAAACTGACCGTATTGAGGAAAAAGTCCCCGTTTCCATACTGGCCAAAGTAGGAATTCGAGGCAAAAAGCGAGTTACCCGCTACAACCAGGATTCCCTCCTGCCCGGCTGGTGGGGGGGTGTTATCTTTCTTTTGCCCCTCATCAGGCTGATTCTGCTGTGCTTTAATGGTGGCCAGGACCACCAGGGGTATCGGGCCCGCCATGTCCTTGTCCTTATCGAATACCGCCTTGCCCTCATTTAATGCTTCCATGTTGCGTTCCGCCCAGGAGTTCTGAGAAGTAGACGCAAGCACTTGCACGTCGATTCCCTCGGGCGGCTTCTTGGATGGAACCACGGACCTGGCGTCCGGGTAGAAGGTGGGTTCGGCAAAATTATCGGTTATCTTGTGCTCCCCATACTCCATTACGACCGGCACGCGCTCGCTAGCCCCAAATAAGCGGCTGAGCCGGTCGACAACAACGTCTTCGTCTATTTGAATTCCGTAGCATTTGAGAAAATCATTCAACCCCGTCTGAGTGAGCGGATCCAGCATCAGCATGACTTTGCCACCATGGGCCAGATAATTTTTGAGTATTTGCTGCTCCCGCTGGGGAATTTCCTTTCGAGGACCGGCTATTATCACCGCAGCAGCATCCGCGGGAATATCTTCCTGCTCGAGCAGGTTGAACTCGGAGATCACGAAAAGATCCTTTTCAAGGGCGGACTTGGCGTTGGAAAAACTGTCCCGCTCATCAGCAGAAAGAGAATGCTCCCCGTGGCCCGAAAGGAAATAAATCTTCTTTTGCTCTTTGCGGCTGAGTTTGAGGAGCGCATTCGTTATGCTTTGTTCATCGGCGGTCTGAACGGTTTGCTTCTTTCCATACCCCTCCAGCACAATTGTGCCGTAGGTCTTTACGTCATATTGGCGTGTCAGCTCCGGACGGGTATCCGGGTCTATAAACTCGTATTTTATGTTCTTGTTGTTATAACTGTACGTATCCAGCAGGTCTTTTATCTTGTCCTTGTTTTGAGCGCCGGGCCCACTGGCCGAAATGAAAACCTTGACCTCTACAGGCTTGTCTATTTCTTTGAGGATGTTGCGGGTCTGTCCTGAAAGGCTGAAAGATCTTGTTTGGGTGAGGTCCACCCGCAATGGTTTCTGTTCGGCAATTAGAACCAGCAGGACCAGAATCCCGATGAAGATAACCGTCGATACTATCGTGTTTGTGCCGTAAGCCCATTTATTCATGTTAACCTCTCCAGCGGTAGGAGCTCATCTGTCTCAGGCTGAGAAATAGAAAAAGGATCGAAAAGACAAGGTAGAACAAAATGTCTCTCGAATCGATCAGGCCTTTGGACAGTCCTTCAAAGTGTTTTGAAACTGAAACGTATTCCAGAATACTTCCTGCAACTGGACCGGCCGAAGACTTTGCCTCACCTAAAAACCAGAGTATCAGCGAAACAGCAAATGTAATTATGGACGAGATGATCTGGTTCCTCGTAAGGGTTGAGGCGAATATGCCCAGAGCCAGGAAGGAGCATCCCAGCAGAAACAGCCCCATGTATCCACAGGCAATCAGTTTCCATGCGGGCTCCGATGCCAGACCTACAGCAATGACACCTGGAAGGGTCGCGGCAAGCAGGACGACAAATGTGGTCAGACACGCGGCGAATTTGGCCGTCACGGTCGCAATATCGGTCACCGGGTAAGTGTACAATAGTTCGATTGTGCCGCTTTTGCGCTCTTCGGCGTAGAGCCTCATTGTTAAAAGAGGAGCGACAAAAAGCATAACGATGGCCAGGTTCCACAGGAAGGAGCGCAGGAACAACTCCATCATGCTGAAATCGCGCCCGAGTTCGGGGTGCTGGGCCAACTGAAAGCTGGCCATAACGACCTGGGACAAAATGTAGTTGAAAAAAACACCCGAAACCAGGAGGAAAAAGAAGGCCACCACGTAAAATATGGGTGACATGAACATCCCGTAAAGCTCTTTTCTAAAAACGGGCACAAAACCTTTCATTATTCCGCTACCTCCCCGGGTGTCTCTTCAGTCACAAGCTGCATGAATATCTCTTCGAGACTGAGTTGCATAGTTCTCAACTCAAGCAGGCCGCACCCCTTCTGTATCGCCATGGCAGCAATCTCCGGACGCATGTCTTTGGAGGGGTCAGTCTCTATTAGAAACTTGCTCGTTCCGTTGTTAACCACAGAAACTTTCTGGACACCTGCCATATTTTCTACTTCCTTCGCAAACTCCTGGCTCGCTCCGCTCACTTCCAGAACGATCTTTACCGATTTTTGAAGCTGGCTGGTAAGATTGCCCGGAGTGTCGGTTGCAATTATTTCCCCCTTATTGATTATCATCACCCGCTGGCAAAGCTGGGCGACCTCGGGCAGAATATGGCTGCTCAAAAGGATGGTCCGCTCTTCGTGCAACTCCAGTATAAGGCGCCTTATTTCTACTATTTGTGAAGGATCAAGCCCAATAGTCGGCTCATCGAGAATCAGCACGGAAGGGTTGTTCAACAGCGCCTGAGCAAGTCCGACCCGCTGCCGATATCCCTTTGAAAGATTGCGGATAATCCTGTTGGCATTTTTTTCGAGCCCACACGATGAAATGACCCGGCTTGTTTCAGCCTTGATCCTTTTAGCCCCAACTCCCTTGCAACCTGCTGCAAAACGAAGAAACCGGCTCACGGTAAGATCTTTGTAAAGAGGAACGCTCTCAGGAACATAGCCGATCCTCTGTCTGATCTGCAGCGAATTCTCGATCACGTCCAACCCGTCGACCCGAGCGCTTCCAGATGATGGAGGCATATAGCACGTCAGAATTCGAATAGTAGTTGACTTGCCTGCCCCATTCGGCCCAAGGAAGCCGACTACTTCACCTTTCTCGATTTGAAATGAAACATTCCTTATGGCCCCAATTGAACCATAAAACTTCGTCAGTCCTTCGGCTTCGATCATATCAGGTCCTCATCTAAACAGCGGAAATGAAATAGCCTTGGCTTATGACATGCGCCGCTCTTCGCTGTTATTATTTGGGGATTTTTGCGCTTTACGAGGTCATGGAACAATAATCCGCTGTTGTCGACTGTCGCGGACAGTTCTGGTTCCAAGAGAGGTTCTGCATGTCTGGCATAGATATTCGTGCAACTCACCATCGGGCAGAATGAGTAAAAGCCGGCTGTGCACCGGCATAGCGCTTCTGCACCTTGGACAGTACAGGGCGGATGCCCTGAATTCCTCAAACTGTTTTGCAGGGGCGGCAGGTGTCACACTTAATCCCTAACTCATCCTATGAAGGACTGATCTCCGGAGCAATGCCCGGCATCGCTTCCTTATCGGGCTCTTTGCGGCGGTTCCAGGGCCACTTCTTATTCTTGTTGTGGGCTTTGTCCTTCTCCAACTCCACGAACTCCTTTAAGAGTTCTTCCTGGCGCGGGGTAATGCGCTTTGGAATTCTTACCTCGACTTCTGCAAAAAAGTCTCCCCGGCCGTATCCCCTGAGTTTTGGGACCCCTTCCCCCGGGAAACGCACCACCGCTCCGGGCTGGGTCCCGGGTGCAATGTCCAAAGACTTCGCCCCGTCCAGGGTAGGCATCTCGACCGAGTCGCCAAGAATGGCCTGCAAAAAAGATATAGAGATTTTGCAGTAAAGATTGTCGCCATCACGCTCGATTAGCGGATGTGGCGTAACCTCGATCCTTACATAAAGGTCGCCCGCCGCACCGCCGCGATAGCCGCTTTCGCCTTCTTCCCTCAGTCTGAGCCGTGTGCCCGAATCGACTCCGGCAGGCACCCTTACCTGAACATGCTTCTTATGCCTTGTTCTCCCTTGGCCTTCGCACTGCCTGCATGGAGAAACAAGCACTCTCCCGGTACCCTGGCACCGCGCACAACTCGTGCTGATCCGAAAAAATCCCTGTGACTGAACCACCTGCCCGGAACCCTGGCAGGCGGGACAGATTGTTTCCCTGCTTCCAGGTTCAGCACCAATGCCCCTGCATCGGTTGCATAACACATAGGTGTCTATTTCTACTTCCTTCTCGGTCCCGAAGACAGCCTCTTCAAAACTCAGTCCGAGCGTGACCAACAGATCGTCACCCGGCCTTGTTGCTGTTCGTTGGCGGGTCTGCCCACCGAAGCCGCCACCGCCAAAGGAAAAGAAATCCTGGAAAATGTCACCAAAAGAGCTGAAGATATCCTCAAAACCTCTAAACCCGCTAAAGCCCGTTCCGCGCAAACCTTCATGACCGTAAGCGTCATAGAGCCGCTTCTTTTGAGGATCGTGTAAAACCTCGTAGGCCTCGGCGGCTTCCTTGAAGTTTTCCTCGGCCTGCTTATCGCCTGGGTTCCGGTCAGGATGGAATTTGAGTGCAAGTTGCCGGTAAGATTTCTTGATTTCATCCTCTGCCGATTGCCGCGACACTCCCAGAATCTCGTAGTAATCTCTTTTCCCCATCTGGACCGGTTTCCTCCTCGAAAAACAGACTTAACAGCAACAATAATGAAAAAATATCATTGATGTTGCATCAGCCACTCAGCGATGTGACCAGCGCAATGCGCGCCAAGTGCCCCGCACTAAGTATCTATCGGTCGCCTCGGGCGATTGCAGGGTGCATGGAGTCCTTCTGATTACGTACAGGGAATAAGTGCCAAATGGCGATTAATTCCTAAACACGATATCCGACCTTGTCAAGTCTGGGCGGGCCTCGGATGGTATCGCGCAACCCCGGCACTCTTGGCTTTCTACTCTCCCTTTTTTACTTCCTAGCTTCGCCGTACGTAGCGGCACTACTCTTCCTCAGGACTCTCAGGCGGCTGCTCTTCCACTATAAACCCGTCCGAAGACCCATATTCGACAGAAGCTGAAGCACCATACAAACTGACTTCCTCGAGAATCTCCTGGAGGTCCGCTCTGCCGGAATCAACCTCCGGCAAGGCCGCTTCGGCGGCAACAGGCTTGGGTTCTTCAATCTGACGAATGTTGTCGGCATTTATTACACCTGCCGCAATCTCACGCAACGCCAGGACAACTTCTTTGTTGCCTTTTACGTTTTCCATCCTGGCCGGCGTCCCGTGGCGCAACTGCAAAACGCGCCTGACTGCAAGGTGGACCAAACCAAAGCGGCTTTCAACGTTTTTTAGGCAATCTTCGACGGTTACCCGAGCCATCAGCAATCTCTCCTCTCAAATTTAACTGTCTGCGCGCGTCGACTCACTGCCTTTTTGCGCACGGCGATTTTGCAAGCGCGCATCCCGGCTGCGGCGGCTCGCCGCGCCAAAAACAGAGGCCATCCGAGTCGATAAATCCCTGCAAAAACAACGACTGCTAATCGGCCGGATAGCCTGAGATTTCAAATACCAAATCGGTAAACTTGATATATAAACCTGATATAAACAGTTGGCAACCTTAAAATCCAGCCAAACCGCACCGAAGTCTTCTTGTGAAAGTCATTCCCCCATCCCGGCTAATTGGCTCCGCCGCTTCTCCTGAGGTTGCCGCGACTCTGCATCACTGTTGTTTCGAAAACTCAACAGGCCCTGCTTCCCTTTCTTCTTCCTTGCTCAGTTCCATCCCTTCAAACCTCGGAAAAGCAGGTGGCAGCCTGTCCATATATACATCGCCTCCACCGCCTAAAAAATCGGCGTAATTTTCGATGCCCAGATCGCTCATCCATAAGGGCCGCTTCTGCCTCCTGAGCTCGGTTATGTTGAGTTCTTGCGTCCGCTCGTTCTCATTAAAATTCTCCATAGCCAATCTCCGTCGGTTATTGTTTGATATTCGATTTTCAACATGATTAAATAAATGATTCGCAATTGGATAACCAATCGCACAATTAAGATAACCACCCGCAATCAAACGTCAAACATGAGTGTCTTACTGCCCTACTATGATCTTCCCATTCATCCCGAGCGTAGAATGAAAAGTCTTGTTGCAGAAAAAATTGTAAACCCCCGGCTCTGGCAATTCCACATTGACGATGACGCTTCCGCCGGGTTGAAGATCTGTGGCCTTCAGGATTTTCCCTCGAAGATCCTTTAGTGTGAAGTTGTGCTTCGTGCCGGAGACGTTCTTTATCTCAATGGCTAAAAGACCGGGTTTTTCAACGCGGACCTCGTTGGGTGAGAACTTGAAATTGCTCGCCGAGATCGCTATCATGCTCCCGCCATTGCTCATCGGTGCGGATGTTTGGACCTTCACGCCTCCAGCGCATCCCGCCATGACCGCAATTACAACCAAAATGAGAAATGCTGATTTCCTTGAATCTGAGCGCATATTCCGACTCCATGCTGGTTAGGTTACATGCAGACCCGGACTTCGGGTTAAAACAAATTAGTGATTGTTGACGTCCAATTCCATCCTGATGCGCTTAAGCTTTAAAATCCTTATAATTTGGGTGAAACCGCCGGGTACAATCGAACTCAAAACCTCATTCGGGGACCTGACTATGGAAAAAGGTATACGCATTGTCGACCTGTTGGGAAAAGAAGAAGAATACACCGGTAAGAAGGCGCTCGTCCAGGGGTGGGTGAGAACGAAACGTGACTCGAAAGCCGGCATCTGTTTCATCGAGATCAACGACGGTTCCTGCATGAAAAGCCTTCAGGTAATAGCCGAACTTGACCGTGAAGATTATAGTGAATTACTCAAGAAAATTACCACCGGCAGCGCCATTCTGGTCGAAGGCGCCGTGTCTGCCTCTCCAGGCAAAGGCCAGAGCATCGAGCTCCACGCCGAGCGAATACACCTTTATGGGTGGGCCGATCCGGCTCTCTACCCTCTCCAGAAAAAGAGACACTCCTTTGAGTATCTGCGCCAGATCGCACACCTTCGGCCCAGGACCAACACGATAGGGGCCGCGGCAAGAGTGCGCAACCGGCTGAGTTACGCAATTCACCAGTTCTTCCAAAATCTGGGTTTTCATTATATCCATACCCCTATTATTACCGCAAGCGACTGTGAAGGTGCGGGAGAAATCTTTCGCGTAACAACTCTGGATCCAGTCCACCCCGTCGATACGACTGAAGAGGACCCTTACAGGAACGACTTCTTCGCAAAACCTGCATTTCTTACTGTAAGCGGGCAGCTTCAGGCCGAAATCTATGCCCTCGCCCTTGGAAGAGTCTATACCTTCGGCCCCACTTTCAGGGCCGAGAATTCCAACACCAGCCGGCACCTTGCCGAGTTCTGGATGGTGGAACCCGAAATGGCTTTCTACGACCTGGAGGATGACCTTGATTTGGCCCAGGCTTTCATAAAGAAACTCGTCGGAGTCGTCCTTGACGACTGCGGTGAGGAGTTGGAGTTTTTTGCCCGTTTTATCGAGCCTGAATTAATGGCCCGCCTTCAAAACGCTGCTCAATCCGCTTTCGAGGTAATCACCTATAGCGAAGCAGTGGATATCCTCATCAAATCTTCTGAGAAATTCGCATTTCCAGTTCAATGGGGAGTTGACCTCCAGTCCGAACATGAGCGCTATCTTACGGAAAGGGTTTTTAAGAAACCGCTGGGCATCATCAATTTTCCGAGGTCGCTCAAACCTTTTTACATGCGCGTCAACGACGATGAAAAAACCGTAGCGGCCATGGACATACTTGTTCCCGGAATAGGCGAGATAATCGGTGGTTCACAGAGAGAAGAACGCCTGGACCTGCTCCTCGAACAGATGCGCATCAAAGAAATTTCAGCCGATGACTACAGGTGGTACATCGAGCTGCGGCAATTCGGGTCCGTGCCCCACTCCGGGTTTGGCCTGGGACTAGAGCGCATGATGCAGTTCGTTACCGGCATCCAGAATATCCGTGAGGTCATTCCCTTCCCGAGAACCCCTGGACACGTGGAGTTCTAAAGCTTTTGCGAAGGTCTATTTCCTCTTGAGAACGAAAACCTGCTTTACCGGCAAGGCTCCAAGCACCTCTTGGACGTTGGCCAGCCGAGATGGCTCCGATTCCAGTTCTTCCCAGGAGTCCAAAAGGATGCATTCCCCATCTTTCCTGACTAGTAGGGGCACGGTCTTTTTGGATGGTTTCTTGCCTTCGAAAGAAATATTTCCCGACTCTTCGGGCCGAACCAGTTTACATTCGACGCTGAAGGAATCGACCGCCTGGTACAGGGTCGAAGCTGTGAATGCATCTGTGGAAAACGGCTCTATCCGGCCATTGTCGAATAAAAAGATATTTTCGCTCTCTTTTTGTTCGGTTTCCATGGGTTGCTCGTTTCCGTCCGTTTCAAAAAAGGAAAGCTGGCTAGTCTTGATTGCTTCGGCGTTGTCCTTACGTCTCATGACAAAACACTCCTTGAATTTTCCGGAATTCCTTAAAACATCGAAGACCCGGGCTATCTCACCCTCACAGGTTCGACCGCGAACTTCATAGCAGTCCAACCGGCACAGGATGCAACGAAATGCAGGGATCCTACACTCGTCATTTTTGCACCAGACGTATTGAGTCATTAAGTTTCACTTTACGTGGGGGTATCTCAGATGACTCTATTCTAACCGATTCCTCGGCTTTTGGGTTAAAAAAATAAAGCTGAATTATCTTGATCGGGGCATTCTTCTGTATGACAATGGATCACTGCCTGCAAAAAGGTGGAAATGACTCTGGATTTGCATATTTTGCAAATTCAAATTCGGAGAGATTATGAAACAAATTGGAAAATCAGGCCTCAAAGAACTCAGGTTTCTATTAATCGTGTTCCTTGCCCTGGTCATGATNNGAGCGAATCGGTTGATGCTTTCGAGAACGCCTTCAGATGGGAAGATTATTCGCAGGCAGCCATCTTCGTCCCTGCCGCGAAAAAAGAGCGGTTCTGGGCGCAGGTAGACAAGTTCAAAGGCAAAATCCGCCTGACGGAATTCGAGGTGAGAGACGTGGACTCAAAAGACTGCGCAGCGGCCATAGTGATCGTTCGCTTCCAATACTGGCGCACCGACTCGCCGACCTTGAAAAACGCCACGGTTACTCAGAAATGGTATTACAACGAAAAGGAAAAACATTGGACGATAACCGATACCGGATTGGGGGCAATTTCCGGGTTCTAAACTAATAAACAGCCCTGCCCGCTCTTTTCACTTATTTATGATTTCGATTTCAAACAGGACCGGCCAAAGCTTGCCTGTAACGAAGATCCTGCCTTTGTCAGCATCGTAAGCGATCCCGTTCAGCGCCTCGGCGTTGCTTCCTGAAGGTAGCTCCTTCCGCAAATCGGACATGTCGAGCCAACCGGTGACTTCACCCGTTTTCGGAGATATTATTGCTATGACATCCTTCTGCCAGATATTGGCGAAAATTTCGCCTTTTATGTACTCCAGTTCATTTAGGAGCAGGACCGGCCTGCCCTTGTCCACCACCCGCAGCGAACGTTGTGGAACCAGTCTTACAGGGTCCAGAAACAACAGCTCTTCCGTCCCGTTGCTCATTATCAGGCTCTTCCCATCCTGGGTCAGCCCCCAACCCTCCCCGTGATATTTGAATTCCCGCTCGACTGCAAAACTCTCCAGGTTATACACGAACCCTTTTCCTGATTTCCACGTCAATTGAACGGCGGAGCCATTCCATAGTGTCAAACCCTCTGCGAAATACCGCGGCGACAGACTATATTTTTTGATTACGCGCCCGGTTTCAAGTTCCACCTTCCTCAGACTCGACTTTCCATTCAAGCCAGTGCTTTCATATAGAAAACCGTTGGCGAATACCAGCCCCTGGGTAAACGCCTCCGGATCATGGGGGTACATTTTGAGGATTCTGATTTTGAATAAAGGAGCAAAATATTGTTTAGCAGAGGATAAGGGCGTCGTTTCCGCTTTCAAGGCCGGGGCAGATTGAACGCACAAACCCGAGCCTTCCCCCGAGAGGCTTTCTCTCAGGCTGATTCCAAAAAAAAGAACCGCAAAAAAACAAATAGCCGCGCAGCCGTATCTAAATCCGGTCATTGGAACTATTTACAGACGTTCTTCCCACGCTGTGATAATTGAATCCCAACTGCAGCATGGCTGCCGGCCTGTAAACATTGCGGAGATCAATGAACACAGGGGCTTTGAGCGCGCTTTTGACACGAAGCAGATCGAGCGCGCGGTATTCGTTCCACTCGGTCATCAGTACCACGGCATCAGCGCCCTGGCAGGCTTCATACGCGCTTGAACAAAATTTTACGCCCGCCAGTAGTTTGGCCGCCTCATCCATCGCCTGGGGATCATGCGCCTGAACCAACGCACCATGTTCGATCAGTTTGGAGATAATGGTTATAGCCGGTGCGTCCCTCACGTCATCTGTTTCAGGCTTGAATGCGAGACCTAGTACAGCTATTGTTTTCCCGCTTTCATGTCCGCCAATGGCCTGCCGGATTTTTCTGGTCATCCGCGCCTTCTGGGCGGCATTGACCTCGATAGCTGCTTCGACAATGCGGAAAGCAACCCCGTTTTCCTGGGCTATCCTGAGAAGGGCCTGAGTATCTTTCGGAAAGCACGACCCGCCATATCCGGGTCCGGCGTGAAGAAATTTTTTACCTATTCTTCCGTCAAGCCCTATTCCCCTGGCTACGTCCTGGACGTTGCCGCCGATCTCCTCGCAAAGGTTGGCGACTTCATTTATGAAGCTTACCTTGGTCGCAAGGAATGCGTTGGCCGCGTATTTTATAAGCTCTGCCGTCTCAATTGCGGTAATGACAAAGGGGGTTTCGATCAAATAGAGCGGCCTGTAGACAGCTTGAAGCACCTCTTCGGCCTTCTTCGAATCGACTCCCAGCACGATCCGGTCGGGACGCATGAAATCGTTTATTGCCGCCCCCTCCCGAAGGAACTCCGGGTTGCTGGCGACGTCAAAGGAAGCCAGAGAATTGGTTTCGCCAATAATCCGCTTAACCTGCGCCGCAGTGCCTACCGGCACCGTACTCTTGTTTACCACCACCGTGTAATCGCTAAGATAGGGGGCCATCTGGCGGGCGGCTTCATAGACATATGAAAGATCGGCATACCCGTCGCCGCGTCGCGAGGCCGGTGTGCCCACCGCAATGAATATGACTTCCGCCTCGGGGACGCCCGGGTTATATTCTGTCGAGAAAATGAGACGCCCCGCCTGCGAATTCTTTTTTATTAATGAGTCCAGGCCCGGCTCATAAATGGGGGTTTGCCCTTCTCTGAGCCTCAGAATTTTCGATTCATCGTAATCTATGCAGGTGACCTGATGCCCGAATTCGGCAAAGCAGGCCCCACTCACAAGTCCAACGTAACCTGTCCCTATGATCGCTATTTTCATTTAATTACCCTTACGAGTTGATATTAATACCACAGAGCTGAATAAATCCGGCCGACCCGCTCATTTCCTGAACAATGCGATGACTTACTTATCAATTTTGCAAGACAATTACAACGAACTTATACTCCCTCTTTCAAAGGATTGCGGCGTAGAGCTGGAGCTTGACCTGTGTGCCGACATCAAAACTGCCTACCTCGATCCGGAGGGCATACACAATTGCCTCCTCAACACGCAATAGAAGCCTGTGCGGCCCGGCGCGACACACCAGGGAAAGTGATCATCCGGTCCATTAAAGAAACCGCAGGGGGCGTGTCCTACCAGGCCCAGGACAATGGCTGCGGCATGGACGAACAAACCCGCGCAAAAGCATTCCGGCGCTTCTTCAGCACTAAGGGCCGCAAGGGAACCGGCCTCGGATTGATGATAACCCGGAAGATAGTCTACGAGCATGGCGGCTGGATAGACTTCAAATCCCAAAAGAACAAGGGAACCACCTTTACGATAAGACTCCCGCGTTTGAAGGAGGCTCAGTCTGAATTGAAAACCGTTCGTTGAGCAAGGCAGACCATCGGGTTTAAAGTCAACAGCCATGCCCCCTCACACCCCTCTCCTAGCGACGACATCTTTCTTCTTCGCGGCTTCGCGTGACATACCCGCTCTTTTTATTTCCACGCTGAGCGATGTCGTGCAAGTCCCACCTCAGAGTTCCCGCCTCGAGCCAAGGAAACTTAAGTGCTTAGGTGAAAATCCAAGTTCTCTTGAGATGGAAGCGTCTTCTTATTCCCCTCATTGATTTTATTCGCTGAATCGACTCTGATCCCGTAAATTAAGCTGCTGCACTTGCACTGTCAGATCCCCATGCATATCTGTTTGTAAGTCGCGAAATATCGTGTGAATTGCTTTATTTCTAAACCGGCCTGAGACATTGCCCTTCTAAAGATTGGCTTTTCCGGAGTCTCATTTGTTTCTCCTGCAATATCCAACATCGTGTAAGGAAGGTCTGAGAATGCAGATCGACTGGAACTAACGATTGGACTCCCGCTCTGGCCGGAGTTTCACCCCGATGCCGAGGGTTTGAAGGCCTTGATGCCGCACAGGAACATGGATTCACATCATTTTTCACCTCTAAAGCCGAGAGGGCTCATGAAGCTGGCATAAATTTCGTGGGCTTGCACCACCCCGATTGTACAGACCGCAAGCACCAGGTTGAGCCATTGTCGTCAGGCACTATGCAGCGGACAGGGACATTCGCGAAAGGGTGATGATCATGAACAAGTATAGGCCATTGGTGATGCTCCTGATCATATCCACGTTCTTTGGAAAAGCGGCGGCCGCAGAGGAAAAGACCACAGGCTACGCTGGCTCCGTGAGCTGCCTGGAGTGCCACGAAAAGTTCTACCAGCTTTGGTCGACCTCCTACCACGGTTTGGCGATGCAGCCGTATACGGCCGGCTTCGCTAAAAAAAGCCTAACGCCTCAAGCAGCAGAGGTCAAGATAGGGAAGTTCTCCTACCGCGCGGACATTTCCGGCTCGACCGGCTGGGTGCGCGAGCGTGGACCCGGTGGGGAGAAGAAATACCGGATCGAGCAAGCCCTTGGCGGCAAAAACGTCTACTACTTCCTGACGCCGTTCCAAAGGGGGCGCCTGCAGACCCTTCCTGTCGCCTATGATGTCCAAAAGAAAGAGTGGTTCGACACCGCTGCCAGCGGTATCCGCCACTTTCCTGGAGGCCAAACGGAGCAGCAGTTCGACTGGGAAGACCCGGCGTACACCTTCAACACCTCCTGCTACGGCTGCCACGTGAGCCAACTCTCGACAAACTACGCTCTCAAGACCGACACATACACGACCACTTGGGCTGAACCGGGCATCAACTGCGAGGCCTGCCACGGTCCATCGGCGGAGCACAATCGCGTCCTCCGGGAGGCTCCCAAAGGGCATAAGCGCGTAGACATCCAAATCATCAGTTGGAAGAACTTCACCCCCGAGCAAAAAAACGCGGCATGCTCGGTCTGTCACGCCAAGATGTCACCTGTAACCTCCAACTTTGCGCCGGGAGACCGGTTTTTCGACCACTCCGATCTCGCGACCATGGAGGACCCCGACTTCTACCCCGACGGCAGGGATCTTGGCGAGAACTACACCTATACATCATGGCTTATGAGTCCCTGTGCCAAATCCAGCCAGCTCAACTGCGTCACCTGCCACACCTCCAGCGGCCGCTACCGGTTTAAAACCGTTGAAAAGGCAAACGACGCATGCATGCCCTGTCACGAAAATCATGTGCAGAACGCAACGGCACACACTCATCACCAAAAGGGGAGCACCGGGAACAAGTGCACCTCTTGTCACATGCCAATGACCTCCTTTGCGCGGATGAACCGGACCGACCACTCGATGCTGCCGCCAACACCCGGGGCCAGTATTGACTATAAGTCCCCCAATGCCTGCAATCTCTGCCATACCGATAAGGATGCTGCGTGGGCAGACAAATATGTGCGCAAGTGGCGAACGCGGGATTACCAAGCGCCGGTGCTAAAAAGGGCAGCCCTCATAGATGGTGCCCGCAAGCGGGACTGGAATCAACTGCCCGCAATGCTTGACTACATTACCAGCAATGACCGCGATGAGATCTTTGCAACGTCGCTCATACGCCTGGTCCCGTCTTCCGGGGACCCGCGAGTCGTCCCGATGCTGATCGAGGCCGTCAGGGACCCCTCGCCCCTGGTGCGATCGGCAGCAGCAACCGCCCTGCAAAATGTACGCACGAAAGAAGCTGTTCAAGCCCTAGTGGAGGCGACGGGGGATGACTACCGCCTGGTTCGCGTGCGGGCCGCCGCCTCCCTTGCGGGATATCAGAACCTTCTTCTGGATGATGAGCACAAGAAAACCGTTGGAGCAGCAAACGAGGAATACCTCGTCTCGATGTTCTCCCGTCCGGATCAGTGGGGCTCCCATTACAATCTGGGCAACTATTACCTGGACTGCGGCGACATCAAGCATGCAGTTGCCTCGTATGACACGGCGTTGAAGCTGGAGCCGAGGGCTGTACTGGCCATGGTCAACGAATCGATGGCCTATGCGCGCGTGGGAGAGAATAAGAAAGCCGACGAATCTCTAAAGAAGGCTTTACAGGTGGCCCCTGACAACGCTGCAGCAAACTTCAACATGGGTTTGCTTAAAGCTGAGGAGAATGATCCAAAAGGGGCGGAAATGCATCTCAGAGCAGCGCTCAAGGCCGATCCTCAAATGGCCCAAGCGGCGTACAACCTGTGCGTAGTACTCTCCACGGATCGTCTGGACGAAGCAGTGGGTTTCTGCCGGCAGGCGGCCGAACTGCGCCGGGACGTGCCCAAGTACACCTATACTCTGGCCTTTTTCCAGCAACAAACCGGAGACACTGCGGGCGCAACCTCAGTACTTGATGACCTTATAGCAAGGTACCCGGCCTATGGGGATGCATACCTGCTCCTGGGTGGAATCTATGAGCAACAGGGGAGTGAGGCCAAAGCCGAGGAGGTCTACAGGCAAAGCTTGGCCGCTGAGGGCATACCAGACAGCCATAAATCCCGCATGAAGGTGCGACTGGATGCCCTGCAGTCTGTCAGTACTGGTTCGGTACAGAAGTGAGATGAGGGAGATGGGCATCATGAAACGGACAATTGCCGTGAATACCAGCTAGGGCTTTGGCTCGCAGGTCTGGGAAGCGAAGGAGTGATCCTTTGACCACCATAAGAATGGGAGATGACATCGGCATTTGGAACATCGGCTGGAACATCGGCGCCTACCATCGCGGCATGATGGCCGGCCGCACACCAAACCTCGACAAGCTGTCAAAAGAGGAGATGTTATTCACCGACTACTGCGGACAAAGTCAAGCACGCAAAAAGTGGCGCTGCAGCTTCAAGACACCTCAAACAGTCGCCATCAGAACTGGATGATTTCATATAAGGAGGAATAAAATGAAGGGACGTGCCGTAGCGCCATCCATTGTCGGTTTCCTTCTCACGGCTATGCTGACAGCCTTGCCGGCCCTGGCCCAGCAGATCACCGGCGTTCCGGGTTCGCCCAGCGCCACGATCATGATCGACGGGAAACAACTCCCGCCACCGCCCCTGAAATTCGGCGGCGTTATCAGCGAGGACGCCAAAGATTCGAAGCCATACTGGCCACCTACCGTGGTGCCGCCCAAGGGAGCACCCAACATCCTCCTCATAATGACCGACGACCAGGGCTACGGTGTTTCGAGCACTTTCGGCGGCGTCATCCCGACGCCCGCGCTGGCGCCACGGCGGGATTGCGCTATACACAATTCCACTCCACCGCGTTGTGTTCGCCCACGCGCGCCGCGCTGATCACCGGGCGCAACCACCACTCGGTGGGCTTCGGCGTGATCGCGGAGCTGTCCACCGGTTTCCCGGGCTATGACTCTTACATCGGACCGGAGAATGCGACCATCGGCACGATTCTCAGAGACAACGGCTATACCACCTCGTGGTTCGGCAAAAACCACAACACGCCGGGCTTCCAGTACAGTCTGGCGGGCCCCTTCGACCAGTGGCCGGTCGGCATGGGCTTTCAGTATTTCTACGGCTTCCTGGGCGGCGAGACCGACCAGTGGACGCCCTACCTTTTTCGCAATCAGTCCCAAGTGTATCCATGGGTCGGCAAGCCCGGTTACAACCTCACCACTGATCTGGCAGACGAGGCGATCAATCATATTAGGGGACTGAACGCCGCTGCGCCCGACAAGCCATTCTTCGTCTATTACGTTCCTGGCGGAAGCCACTCGCCACACCAGCCGACGAAGGAGTGGATCGACAAGTTCAAGGGCAAGTTCGACATGGGCTGGGAAAAGATGCGCGAGCAGATATTCGCCAACCAGAAGCGGCTCGGTGTCATCCCCGCCAACGCGCAACTCACCCCGTGGCCGGACGATCTGCCGAAGTGGGAGACACTTTCAATTGTGCAAAAAAAACTCTATGAGCGCCAAGCTGAGGTATTTGCAGCCTACTCAGCCTATACCGACCATGAGATTGGCCGGGTAATACAGGCGGTCGAGGACATGGGCAAACTCGACAACACGATCATCATCTACATCTGCGGCGACAACGGCACCAGCGCCGAAGGCACCCTGTCCGGCACATTCAACCAAATGACCGCATACAACGGCATTCTGGACGTCCCTGAACCCCTGGAGTTATTGCATTATGAGAACTGGGGCTCGGACAAGACCTACCCGCACATGGCGGTGGGATGGGCGTGGGCGTTTGATACACCATTTAAGTGGACCAAGCAGGTGGCGTCGCATTTCGGCGGCACGCGTCAGGGTCTGGCCATTTCGTGGCCCGGTCATATCAAAGATGCCGGCGGCATCCGCACGCAGTTCCACCATGTCATTGATATTGTTCCCACCATCCTCGAAGCTACCGGCATCAAGGCTCCCGAGGAGGTCAATGGCATCGAACAGAAGCCGATCGAAGGCGTGAGCATGGCTTACACGTTCGACAAGGCCAATGTCAATGCACCGTCGAAGCGCGAGACGCAGTATTTCGAGATTGGCGGCAACCGCGCGATCTACCACGATGGTTGGATTGCAACCACGACGCCGCCCGCCCCGCCCTGGGTAATGGGAACGGCCAAGATGCCCGATGTGGTCAACGGCTACAACTGGGAGCTCTACCACATCACCGAGGATTATTCGGAGAACAACGACCTCGCCGCGAAAATGCCTGACAAGCTCAAGGAATTGCAGGCGTTGTTCCTGACCGAAGCAGCGAAATACCAGGTTTTCCCCTTGGACAACTCAGCTTTCACGCGCCTCGTTACGCCCAAACCGAGCGCTACCGCCGGGCGAACGGTTTTCACCTACACGGGTGAGAATCCCGGCATCCCCGTCGCTAATGCTCCCAGCATTTTGGATAAGGACTACACCATCACCGCCGAGGTGACGATCCCCGAAGGCGGCGCGGAGGGGATGATCGTGACTCTGGGCGGCCACTTCGGCGGTTACGGCCTTTACCTGCTCAAAGGCAAGCCGGTCTTCGATTACAACCTCCTTGCTTTGGAGCACTACCGCTGGGAGGGCGGCGTAGGCGGCGAGGACTGGTTGGGCGCTGCACTCAAGCCGGGTAAGCACACTCTCGTGTTCGACTTCAAATACGACGGCCCCGGCCCCGGCAAAGGCGGCACCGGCGTGCTGACGGTTGACGGCAGGGAGCTGGCCCGCAAGACAATCGCGCACTCGATTCCGTTACTCATGTCCATAGACGAGACCTTCGACATTGGCGTGGATACCCGCACGGCGGTCGACGACAGCTACGAACCGCCGTTCCGCTTCACCGGCACGATCAACAAGCTGACCTTCAAACTCGGGCCGGAGCAGTTGACCGAGGAGGACCAAAGGAAGATGCGAGAAGCGCTTGCCAGAGCGCGAGACTGAGGACTGACAAGCAGCACACTGATGATTATGGTTCTCAACTGCTGTCCGTGTTCATGCGTGCTTTTCTGCTGGCAACCTCCCCAGACCGGCGGGCGCGATTAATGCTGCCAAGTGGCAGGCTGTCGGGTGTCGAGTTCCCTGTGACATCGAAATACGTCGCTTCGCCGGCATCCGGCTGAAGCTGCGACTTCGATAGGAGTGTAAGCCTGGCGATCGTGTGGAAAGGTGCTTCCGTTTCGTTCCATTCGACGCTCGCGTTTTCGATCCAAAAGTTGGCGTCCCGACGCTTGCCCCAATAGCTCATCCTGTAGGCGTCGAGGAACTGGAATCCAAAGTCGAAGCCGCTCATCTCGCTATCTTCCTTGAGGTGCCGGATCAGCTCGTCCTGCAGGGCGTTCGGGTTACTCCTTTGTAGAGGACGCACCGGATTGTCCTGGGACGGCGTAGCCGAATACTTTACAACATCGATCGGTCCGTGACGAAACGGTACGGTGCTCCAATAACGCAGTTGTTGATAAGGTTTAGTTGTCTGACGTGCCTGCAATTGTGCCAACAAGAGAGTCCTCAGCACTCTCAATTTGTCCCTGAACTGCAAGGACAACAGGCCAACGGCTGGGCTCGATGCGGTAAGCACCTTCATGGTCGCCAGAAATGCACGCGCGTCGTTTATGGGCAGAGTTGTCGCGTTTTGCAGTGAGAAATCCTGTCGGCCAACGTTTGCGTCAGGAACAGCCGTGCCCTCCCGAGTGAGGTCGACGGAAAAAGACAACGATCGGACGTCGGGCTTGAAATCAGAGTTTATATTCGGATCCGAGTTCGCAAATCGCACGATAGCGGGATATACGCCAGGTGTCGCGAATATCCCCCTCGCGAGCAGCACCGCCAACTCACGGTCGCGTCCGGCGGTAACGTCAAATACTTCGAATTTGGCTCGGGCGCCGACACCCTTCGCATGAGTTCCACGGCCCAGCGGCCGGTGCTGCTGGGCGGCAGCATTCGCCTGCATCAAGAGAACTTTCTCAACGATCTCTTCGATGTCAGACTGTTCACTGGCGAGGCTCCGCTCGGCGTCGCTACCGGTCACTCCGAACCATCTGGTCAGGAACAGCATAGTGGTGAGCCCTCCTCGAAGCTTGTCTGACGGAACTCATCCCAGTTTAGAGATAAATTTGACTGCGGTGATGCTTGGCAGAAAGCAGTAGGCGGCGGCCCTCGTCGTAACGAAGCTTGAGAACCCTGTGATCTTGATCGGGGGCGCGCCATTCGCCTGTGGAATCACGAAAATGCTTTCCGCTGGGTCCTGAGTGCCAATCAGAGGATCCTTCGATTTAGGATGCAGTCTGACCGCCCCGGCGAATTCGCTGTCATTTACCCATTGCCCCAGCACGAACTCATATTGATTCTCGATGCTTGAGTTGATGAAATAGCCGAGAAGCCCGCGCTCGATGCCATCGTCGGGTTGCGTCGGATCATAGATCGGCCCGTATGGCATGCCACGACGGATCAGCCGGTGAGTATTATTGCTGCCACCAGGTTGGCCCTGGCCCGTGATCGGCTGGCCTCGGGGATTTATGCGGCGAATGTGTGCGCCAACGGGACAGCGCAGGCCCTTTGGATCGCCGGACCCATCAGCATTCACGTATTCGAAGTTGTTGAGCTGCTCGGGTGGAATCCCGCCCGGAGGGCTATCAGTTTCTGGCGACAACGCAAGAGGAACGCCATTGCGCCACCTTCCGCAGATCTTGGCGGCAAGCAGTTCGGGATCTATTTTGTCCTTGTTCGATTGCAGGTAATTCTCGAATCCAACAACGTCCGTCTCGATCATCTTGAAGACAGCAAAGCTGCCGTTCAGACCGAGTTCTCGAGGCTCCGGCACGAAGTAATTTTCAGCCTCTTCCAGCAAAACGAATAGCCAGGGTTCGCATGGTTGCTGGTGATCCTGCGGATATCGTTCCGGACCGCCGCGAATGGTGGTCATGCCGATACCGTCAGTGTAACCGAAGTGAACCTTGAAAGTAGGGACGGGCTTGCCATCCTTCATCTCCATCAATGCCATTCCGTCTTGGCGCCAGATCTCCCGAAAGGCATCGCCTTCGGCAAATAGAGCAGATAGCCGGTCGCTATAGCTCGTCATCGTCTCCGGGCTGATGGCGTACAGCGTCACCAGGACGTGATCGCTTCCCGTCCCGAAGGCGCCGATCCAGTTCTGCGGCCCACTTGCTCCGGTATCGCCCACCAATTTCGCACGTTCAGCAGCTCCGGCGGTGAACGCGCCGAACGACTTGAACGAGACGTTTGGGACGCGATCTTTGATCTCCAACGCAACCAGTCCGGGCCAGGTGATGCCCAGGTTAAGGCAATAGTCGGGCTTTCGACGCGGGACATCGGCGGGATTGTCTCCTGGTCCAGGCTCAAACCCCACGTGCCAGTCTTCGGCAGTGGTGATCTGCGGCGCGTCGGACTCATCACCGCTGACGAGCCTCCCGAGCAACTCGCGTGCCGCCGCGGGGATGCCCACCGTTAGTAAGAAATGCCGCACCATCGGCATCCTGTAACCGCGGAGGATGAATCCCTGAATATCACTGAGGTCGAGTGTGGTCTTCGTACCTGGTCCCGAATGTGCATGAGGGCCAGGGGTCTCATGCCCGCCTCGCCCGAACAGACGGCGGAGAATCCCCCTGCTTTCTTTTGCCTGTGGCGAGTCTGCCTTGTTGTCCCGGCTCATTGTGTGTCTCCTACTTAATCCTCGCTCGTGACTAAGCGGCCGAAGCTCCGGATCGACGTGCGCCTTGGAGTCCTCGCTATCGATCCGAGCCTGATTGCGACCTGCTATCGGCGATCAGGGCGTGGATGTCCTGAACCGTCAGTCCTGGATATGCCTGGTAGAACCCGATCGGGACGCGGCTTGCCGCCGCCGCAAAGTCGATGAACTCCTGTAGGTGCTTTCTGCATGGCGAAGGCGGCGGGTCCTTGGTGAATTTGAATACAAGATCGAAGACCGGTCCGATGTATTTGGTGAAATCGGCGATATACTTGTCGAACGAGCCGTCATAAACGGTAAAGAAACCAACCTGGTTGTTGCCTAGCGGCACGAACTGTGCGAAGTGGGGTGTGCCGACGGTGCCCAGATCTTTCTGGGTCCTGTGGGACCTCGCGTGCAGGAGCAGTTCCACCTCGATGTAGGCAAGGCGTGATTTGATGGGCAGGATCACCAGGAATGGGCGTTGTTCGCCGGCGCCAGTGACGTCTGCAGCGGACGCCAAAGCCTTTATCTCCTCGGCGGTCACGTCTGGGTAGGCGCTGAAAAGCGTCGCCGCACGGAGAAGATGCTCCGCGGTCCATTCTACGAAAACGTCTGGGTTATCTGCGACCGGAGTGGACGGCGGATTGTCCACATGCTGGAAGATGGCATCGAACACCGGCCCCGCATGCCTGGCCAGATCTGCCATGAGCTGACCGAATTCGCCGTCGAAATCTGCAAGAAATAGCAGAGTCTTTTCGCTCAAAACCGTGAAGCGCGAGTAGTGAACTCGGCCGATGGTATCCTCCACCTGGAACAGCCCCGGCATCATTGGTGGAAGCTGCTCCGCCAGC
>OMOE01000137.1:0-6082 GCA_900290365.1 Syntrophobacter sp. SbD1
ATGTTGGCCACTCAAACCTCCGGCGGCGGGCGGTGGGACCGCAGCCAGGCCTGCCGCCGCCTTCGGCGGCGGCAGGAAAAATCCCCCTGCCCAACTGGCGTAAAGGCCCCCGGCATCTGGATTCCGGGACGGAACTCCTTAATATTGGAATTGTATTATTTGTCCATTATCAAGATCGACCGTAGCTCCGCGAACGAATCCCCGGATTGCGCGAGTTGCCAACCGCAGATTATGCAAAAGGAGGAATGTATGGATCTCAGGGAAGCGGTGAAAAAGATACACTGGCTCGGCCATGATGCGATGCGCATCGACGGAAGCACGGTCGTTATGGTCGATCCCTTCCAGATTTCGGCCACAAAACCTGCCGACCTTATCCTCATCAGCCATGAACATTACGATCATACCTCACCCCAGGACGTTGCCAAAGTGTGGAAAAAGGATTCCGTAATAGTCACCGGTGAGGCTTCAGCCAAGAAATTAAAAGGCGAAATAAAGATTGTGGCCCCCGGCGACAAGCTGAGCGTCAAAGGCGTTGAGATCGAGGTCGGGCCGGCCTACAACATCAACAAGGATTTCCATCCCAAGGCCGCAGGCATGCTCTCTTTTGTGTTCAAGCTCGATGGCGTCCGCTACTATCACGCAGGCGACACGGATTTCATTCCTGAGATGAAACAGCTTGATGTGGATATAGCGTTTCTGCCGGTATCTGGAACTTATGTCATGACCGCCGAGGAGGCCGTGGAGGCTGCAAAGGCGATCAATCCGAAGATAGCGATCCCGATGCATTACGGTGCAATAATCGGTTCGGAAGATGATGCCAAAAAATTCAAAAAGGCCCTGGAGGGCCAAATCGAGGTCGTGATCCTGCAAAAGGAGACTTCTTGAAGCAGGGAGCGGGAAGCAGGAAGCGGGAAGCGGGAAGCGGGAAGCAGGAAGCAGCGCCCCGGGGTTTCTTCCCGCTTCCCGCTCCTTGCTTCTCGCTTCTATTTCCTGATTTCCTTTCCGATCTTGAAGGCGGGTCCGATTTTCTCACCGATTCTGAAATAGGCTTTATTCGCGCCCGTTACATACATGAGGGGGTCGATCTTTGCCGGGTCGGGCTGGCCGTCTTCCATACAGTTTTCGGAGACGTGGACCTCCTCGATCTGGCCGATAACGAGGATATGCGAGCCCAGTGAAAGAGTATGGACAAGCTTGCACTCCAGGTTGACCGGGCATTGCTCGATCAAGGGTGCGGTTTTGAGCTTTCCGTAGAATATGGTGAAATTGCAGTCCTTTGCCTTATCCGCCTTTGCGGCCCCCGAAACTATGCCGCAGTAGTCCGTTTCCCTGGCCATTCCGGCGTCAGGCACATTCACGGAAAATGTATTGTTTTCCCTTATTCCTTTCAGGGTGTACCGTTGAGGCTGCAGCGCCACCGTGATCATCGGGGGCGTGCTGGCAGCTATCCCGCTCCATGCGACAGTCATGAAGTTGGGCTTTTCGCCCACGTTGGCGCCAACCAGAAAGGCCGGCATCGGATAAATGAGGGTCTGCGGACCCAGGGTGATTTTTTTCATTTTGATCCTCCGAAAGTGAGTGCCTCAAACTATTAATACGATCCGATAAAATGTCAAGGCGGTTGTGCAGTCCAACGCAGAACAAGGCTTGGAAGCAAAGGGTGAAGAAAGATCTGATTGCGGGAACCAGGGGTGTCTTGCCTTTTTACTTTTGCCTTGCCGCAGGCTGCCTTGCGCAGGCATCGCCGGCCCTTTTTGTGGCGCTTGAGACGATCGTCATTAAATTGGAACCGTTGCCACCTGCAATTCTGTGCTTCGACTTACTGTTTATGTTGACATGCAAGGAGGGGAAATGCTACTAAGGTCGGTCTGATGCAAGGCGTAGGGGCCGTTAACTCAGTTGGTAGAGTATCTGCCTTTTAAGCAGAGAGTCGCCGGTTCAAGTCCAGCACGGCCCATTGATGGAAAGCTGAGAGCCTGAGAGGGCAGGGACCCTCACGGCTTAAGCGAAAATGGCGAAATGGCGGAATGGAAATAATGATCGTACCCGCGGGGTAGCGGCGTTGAGTTTATCGTGTTGGGCTTTTCCCACTCGCCGTAACCATTCACACGCCCCGCCGGACCTTGACAGCACGACGGCTGAGTGGTAGAAGTAGCGCGTCAGGGTCCAAGTCCTTCGGGGAAGGCTTTCCGATCGATGGACAGTCCTCCTGCAATTCAATGTCCCCATCGTCTAGTCTGGTCCAGGACACCGGCCTTTCACGCCGGCGACGCCGGTTCAAATCCGGCTGGGGACGCTAGTAAAATCAAGAGGTTAAGCTGAGAAGCTTAGCCTCTTTTTCATTTAGGGGGGACTTTGCAGGGAAGGCATTGAGGTCGTAACCAGAGCTAATCTGTTCCATGGCGGCACCGAGATCACTGTGAATATTCCCGATATAGAGGTCCGTTGTGCTTAGATGCTCGTGCCTGAGAAACCCCTGCACCATCGGCATCGGAGCCTTGAACTTATCAGCGAGTATCGAAGCCGCGTGGCTCCTGATTGCATGATACCCAAAAGATGTTACCCCGGCCCTGTCGCAAATTCGCCGACCGCAAGCCCTTTTAATAAACCAAGGTACCGTTCCAGTTTATCCATGAAGCTCCTTTCTCTTTATGATGATTTTTTGTTATATCGGTATGTCGGAAGGTTTTTGGAAATTAATCCAGAAAATCAAGTAACCTTAAGCCTATGATAATGTTCAAGATCTGACCCCAGAGAAGGAGAAGTAAAGATGCGCAGCATCAAAGGAACCCGGACCGAACTCAATCTGCTGAAGTCGTTTGCTGGTGAAAGCCAGGCCCGCAACCGTTACACCTACTTTGCAGGCGTGTCTAGAAAAGAAGGGTACGTGCAGATCGCCGACATCTTCGAGGAGACCGCCAATCAGGAAATGGTGCACGCCAAGCGCTTCTTCAAGTTCCTTGAGGGGGGCGATTTGGAGATCATGGCAGCTTACCCGGGGGGGAAGATCGGCACGACAGCCGAAAACCTCCTTGCTGCCGCTATAGGAGAGCATGAAGAGCACTCAAGACTCTATCCCTCCTTTGCAGATATTGCCAAAGAGGAGGGTTACCCGCAAATTGCCGCGATATGGGGTTTCATTTCGGTGGCCGAAAAGCAGCATGAGAAACGCTATCGCGACCTGTTGTCCAATCTGGAGAGCGGAAGGGTGTTCAAGCGTGACAAAGAGGTGATCTGGCGCTGCCGCAAGTGCGGCTATCTGCACTCGCACAAAGAAGCACCCGGTATGTGCCCCGCCTGTGCCCATCCGCAGGCGCATTTCGAATTGCTGGTCGAGAACTGGTAGAGCAGTTTGCAATAAGGGGTACTTCCTAACAACTATGATTGCGGGAAGTGCCCCTTTTTTCCAAAGACAGGAAAAAGCAAAATGCCTGAAAATCTAAATTTTCCTATGGAGCTAAATCCTTGATGCCTATTGGAATTGAGTCTGTTGCTTTCTCGCGTAGGGCTTGGCTGGCAGCTCGGAAATTTCCTGTTGCTTTCTCTTGAATCCGCATGCACTTTGATATACATATATATCAGTTGGAATCCCTACAAGGAGAAAAAACATGCTCGCCATTCGGTTGCCCGCAGAAATAGAATCCAGGCTCGAAGCCCTGGCCAAGGCCACTGGGCGCACAAAGACTTTTTACGCCAGAGAGGCAATTGTTGAGTATATCGAAGACCTGGAGGATATCTACTTGGCCGAGAAGGTTGTGGAGCGCATACGCCGCGGCGAGGAACGCACCTATACACTCGACGAAGTGGAGCGGGAACTTGGCCTGGCGGATTGAACTGGCCGAGACGGCAAAAAAGCAGTTAGCGACACTTGACCGGCTAGTCCAGGAGCGCATCCGTAAATTCCTGATCGAGCGAATAGCCCCTGCTTTAGACCCGCGAGAGTTCGGCGACCCCCTCAAGAGCAACCTCGCAGGCCTTTGGAAGTATCGGGTGGGAGACTTCCGGATTGTGGCCGAAATCCGTGAGGAAGAGCTGCTGGTTCTGGTGGTCCGGGTCGGCCACCGCAGCAAAGTGTACGGCAGTCATTAGAGAAAGAGATTCAGTTTTTCCCGGGTGCCTTCTCTTCGTCGACTCGCGCACCAAAACGCCTGTCCTGTTAGAGGCTATGTCTCAGCCTGAAAACCAATAACTCTTCATCTTGGACAAGAATTCTGTGGTGATCGGGAAGCCGGATCTGTCCCCAATCACGCTATCAATGCCGCAGTTCGGGCAAAGCGCTGTCTGCCCCCCCCCGCGCCGGGACTTTCTTCACCAACCCATTCATCTATCTTCCCGGAGGGAAACGTAGCCGTGCAATAGAAGCATCCACACAAAGAACTGCTTTCTATTTCGCTCCGGTGATTCGCACAGTGGATATGCGCCTCTCGAATATCATCGGGGAAGCCGGCGACTCTCCGTTTGTGTTCTTCTTCCCAATTCATTTGCTCTCCAATCGCAAAGTTCAAAGTCCCTGAATCACATATCCTATCCCACAGGGAACTCAAAACGTTTTTTAATGACAAAAAAGCCTTTAGCCGGATAGAATCCAACTCGCTGGTCTCTTATTCACAGAAGCTGAAAGAGACTGGATTCGGAAGGTAAACGAAAAGGTCTAACAGCTGTTTGAATAACATGGGGAAACGGGTATTTTTAGAGGGTTGCCGTGAGGATGGAAAGATGCTGCAAGAATGGCTGAATGCTGCGCGACCAAAGACTCTGACTGCATCTGTGATTCCGGTCATTGTCGGCACTGCACTTACAAAAGCTTGTGATTATCAAATTCACTGGTGGATAACTATTCTTGCGCTTTTTTCTGCAATGGCAATCCAGATTGGAACGAACCTGGTAAATGACGCTGCTGATTTTAAAAGAGGCGCTGATGATGAAAATCGCGTTGGCCCGCGCCGTATGACCCAAAGTGGAGTTTTCACATATAAACAGGTCATGATTTCCGGAGGCGCATCTTTTGCCATTGCAGCTATCCTTGGTTTGCCGCTGATATGGCGTGGCGGCTGGCCCATCCTTGTCATTGGCGTTGCCTCGATTGCCTGCGGCTATTTGTACACGATGAGCCCTGTTGCTTTAGCTTACAATGGGTTGGCCGATCTTTTTGTTGTGCTCTTTTTCGGTCTAATCGCTGTGGGCGGACTCTTTTTTTTACAGACTCAAAGTCTGCCCCTCGATCCTCTTATTGCAGGCGTTCAGGTTGGCATGCTCGCCACAGCCCTTCTTGCGGTTAACAACTTGCGTGACATAGAAGGTGATCGACGTGCCGGAAAAAGAACATTGGCTGTGCGCTTTGGGGAGCGCTTTGCCAGGGCTGAAATTCTATTTATGACGTTCGTTCCTTTTTTGTTGAGTTTTTTCTGGATTAAGCGGGGATTTTATCTGGCATCTTTGTTGCCATTCCTGGTGAGTCCCGTTGCTTGGCGCCTCGTAGAAAAAGTTTATAAATTTGAGCCGGGCACAATTTTTAATCGTCTTCTGGCAAGAGCAGCTTTTCTGCATTTCCTTTTTGGTCTTCTTTTAAATTTGGGGTTTTTGCTAAAGTAAAATACTTTCAGTAGATGCCGTTTTAGGCATGTGCTGTCTGCTGTTCTTTTAAGCACACGCCTAAAACGGGTTAAAGTGAATCTGCCGTCCGCAGACACCTGAAACCCATCGGGGGTCCGGTTCAGATGTATGGGGAGGCGTTGTTATTACCCGGCACTACCCATCGGATTCGGCGTCAGGTTGACCTTGTCATTGGGAAGGCAGGTGACCTCGTGAATGTCGATGTAGTCGGGCGGGTAATCAGTGTACACAAAATCCGGCAGTCAAGTGCGCTTGACCACTATCATAGTCAGGGTGCTCCCGCAAAGTGACGCGTTCCCGGAGGAAAGTCAGGAAGCGTTGCGCCTGGGGAATATATCCGACTATCATGCCGGGGGGGTAAACGACTATCACCGGGCGATAGTCGACCATCTGCCGGAATGCCGGAGCTGTTTGGCGCGTTATTACTGCGGCGGGGGTTGTTTTTATCACAACATGGCCAACACCGGGG
>OMOE01000137.1:6092-18871 GCA_900290365.1 Syntrophobacter sp. SbD1
TGTTTGGCGCGTTATTACTGCGGCGGGGGTTGTTTTTATCACAACATGGCCAACACCGGGGATATGCATCGGCCCGATGCCCTGGATTGCCAGGAAAGGAAGGCGACGTACGAGGGGCTTATCCAGGTCTATTGCCGGTTGGATGAGGGCGAAAAGGAATACCTCAAAGAAATCCTGAAGGATGTAACGTCTGAGCGGCATCCATAGAGGATGCAATCTGTGCGGGTCCGGATAAGGCCGCTGTCTCGATTTTATTCCATATCCTTGCTGAGTCGAAGGACGACCTTCTCTTCTAATTCAGTGAGAATAGCCGTCATTGGTTCGCTTGTTTTAATCGGGCCAGAATTGTTCCAGCCTCTAAACATAGCCTCCTTTTCCTTCTCCCTGAACTGGTCAACGCTGGAAGCGAACAATTCCCATATGATGAGTTTTTGCAGGATGTGACGCTCCGGAGCGGTCAGGTCCCTGTCGGTATCGAAAGACTTTCCATCCCTTGTTGTTATTATCATACCAACTGTACTCATCCTTCCAAGATAGTCTATACATAGGTGAACAGTTTCTCGCTTCTTTCGCCCAAGGCTTTTTGAGACGGAAAAAATAAATGAAAGTGTTATTTATTTTACCACTGAATTTAATCCTGTAAATCCCCGGATCGGAGTCCGGGGCAGGCTCTGTTAATCCCGTCAAATTGCCCTGGTTTGAACCGATAGAAATACAGCTGGTGTCAGGTATTCCTTCTTTATTTTCTGTATCCACTTGCGATTTAACATTTTTAATATTACTATTGCGTATGCTTGCGAAGGTCTAAACCAACATTATGGAAGGATTTGAAGAGTTATGGCTCAAGGTACTGTAAAGTGGTTCAATGATCAAAAAGGTTTCGGATTCATCACGGTAGAAGATGGCGGTAAAGATGTCTTTGTCCACCACAGCGGCATCGAAGCTTCCGGCTTTAAGAGTTTATCGGAAGGCGACAGTGTCAGCTTCGAGATTGAACAGGGCGCAAAAGGCCCCTCGGCTGTCAGAGTAAAAAAACTCTAGGTGCTCATCAGGAAGTGAATCAGAAGGGCTGGAGAAGTAATTTCCGGCCCTTCTGTTTTTGGCCCAAAGTTTCTAACTGAACGACGAAGTGAACAAGTGGCCTTTGGCCGGGATAGGTCCAAATCCACTGATCAGAGCGTCATCTCCTTTTCCCGGTGGTCCTTTTATTATCTCAAAAAGAGTCTCGACGATCTGCGCAGATTAATTCTAAATGGTTCCAACTCGGTTTGAAAGTTTTAAGAGGTGAGGGATTACCCTTCATTCATGTGTTGAGTCTTGCCCACCGAGTCGGGTTTAGCGCGATGCGTTCCAAAAATACCGTTATGCCATCCTTGACATAACGGTATTTTTGCATTATCCGGGAGTATGGAAAAATCAGCAATGCTCGTGTGATTTGATTGCTAGGTCCAGGGAGGAGCTTCTGAAAACGATCTTTCAGTTTTTCCGGTCACAATGTATTTCTCGCCGGGGAATCGCAAGGTCCAAAAAAGTTAGACCCCAAGTGACCATTTCAGTTGCCCAACTTTACCTCATTTGGTTCATCCCGGCTTTTTCTCTCAACTTCCCCGAAGAAAGTCTTGCGCTTTCTTCTTTCAGTTGAGTATTCCAGCCGAGCATTTTCACTGGGCTTCTTACTCCGACCTCTTGGGGTCCAGGAGTAATTTAAACACAATGAGGAGACTGTCAAGGAGAGGAGTTCCGGATACGATTTCCCAGTATTTTAGTGGTATAGCCGCGTATTCAAGGAGCCAACGATGAAACGTCTTAAACTACTGCTCATAACGGCTTTGCTGACCGGATTTCTTTCAACCGCTGCTGCCAAAGAGTGGGTAAATGGTCCTAATGGATCAAAGATGCTTTGCGATGTTGACGGCAAGGAAATGGTTCTCTTCACAAAGAGTTTTGTGGACAATATTGATATACCACGCGTATTTACCGTATTGGATCGTTCAAATACTAAAGCTTTAATGTTGGAAATTGGTGATGCATCGATACGAGACTATGGTGATATCACAACCACGCTTTTTAATTCGGTATCTGATAATGCGGTCCCTGTCGAAATACTTTATAGTAAATGGGTAAAGTTGAACGATAAAGAATGCAATAGATTAGAAATAAAGCATGATGTTGTATTTGTAGCCGGTAGTTATGATTGGAATTATGCAGTTGTCGATTTTGAAAAAAAAGGTGGCCCACCTAAGCGTAGGCTCGATACTACGGTGAATCCACCTCAGAATCAGGAGCAGTAGCCCCGAGATACTTCCTATCCACCGACGGTACCCGCTTAAAACCTTCCGGACTCCTGGTTGAACGACACGTCGAAGAAGGAATATGGTTTCAAGAACCCTATGCTGTTCAGTTGCCCGACCGGTCCTGACACCGTAGATGGAGGGACAATGCCGGCGCTTTACATCGTTGTGGCCGGGGTGGTATCATCTCCCGCCAGAGAACCTTCTTTCATCACCCTGCTACAAGGAGAGAATCGAATGGAGAACTGGAAACCCTTGAGCGAAGCTGAGCAGGCCAGGTACAATACGATCAACAAAGACAACATGGAGTTCCTTGCGAATCGGTACAACCGGGTCAATCGCTGGGTGATTGCGGATATGCTGCGGCGCAGCCGGTACCGGTTTCCCGACAAGCCTGCACTGATTTTTGGTGATCAAACCCTCACCTACAACACACTCGAGGACGAGTGCAACAAAGTTGCCAACAGCCTTATGGAACTGGGCGTTGAGCGCTACGACCGAGTGGCCATTCTTGCGCACAACACCATCCACCATGTCTTGACCTGGTTCGGCTGCTGTAAGATAGGCGCCATTTACCTTGCGGTCAATTATATGTTGCGGGGCAAGGACATCGCCTATTGCATCAACCATTCCGAAAGCAAGGTGTTTATCGTAGAAGATGCTCTGTATGATTCGGTCAAAGATGTCCTGGCCGAGATGCCCACCGTGAAGACCTTGATCTGGTCCAATCAGGGCAGCGGTAAACCGCCGGTGGATGGGCGGTTCCGGGATTTCGACGACTGGTATCGGAATTGTTCGCCGGAAGAGCCCGACACTATCCTGCACATCGAAGATCCCTGTCAGATGACCTACACCAGCGGTACTGAAGCTCTGCCCAAGGGGGTGATCCTGAATAACCAGGCCCTGATGGCTCAGTACATGGGGGCCATTGTGGACGGCCAGTACGACGACGATGACATCAATGTCAACGCGCTTCCCATTTATCATTGCGCTCAGCGGGACGTGTTCATGACTCCCATCTTCTGGCTCGGCGGCACCAACGTACTCGCTGTGCCGGATGTGGGCCTGATTCTCAAGAGCATCGCCAGGTATCGGGCGACCATGTTCTTTGCCCCGCCCACCGTGTGGATCGGCATGTTGAGACATCCGGATTTCGCGAAATTCGACCTCAGCAGTCTCAAAAAATGCTACTACGGCGCTTCCATTATGCCGGTAGAGATCCTCAAGGAAATCGTGGAAAAATTTCCCGAAACCAAAATCTATAACTATTACGGCCAGACGGAACTGGCTCCCTATCATACCATTCTCAAGGCCAAAGATGCGCTGAACAAACTGGGCTCTGCCGGCATGGCCGGCCTGAATATGGAAAGCCGGCTGGAGGATGAATCGGGAAAACCCGTTGAGACGGCCGGAAGCCCCGGGGAGATTTGCGGTAAAGGGGCGCACGCCTTGACCATGTACTTCAAGGAGCCGGAGAAGACTGAAGACGTGATGCGGGGCGGCTGGTTTCATTCCGGGGATGTGGGCGTTCTGGACGATGATCGCTATATCATGGTGGTCGATCGCAAGAAGGACATGATCAAGACGGGCGGCGAGAATGTTTCCACTCGTGAAGTGGAGGAAGTGATCTACCAGGATAGCCGCGTCCAGGAGGTGGCTGTGATCGGCTTGAACCACCCCAAATGGGTGGAAGCCGTCGTCGCCGTGGTGGTCCCCAAACGCGGCGAAACTATTCAGGAGCAGGAGATCATCGGTCTTTGTAAAAGGGAACTGGCTCCCTTCAAAATTCCCAAAGCGGTGCTGTTCCGCGAGGAGTTGCCCAAGACTCCCAGCGGCAAGATCCTCAAAAGAGACATGCGCAAGATCTACGGGGATCTTTTTACCAAATGATGCCAGGTGCGGAAATTAGATGAAATCGACACGGTCTCTATTTGGCTTTATCGCCGGTTTTCTCGCAACCCTGGTTTTCCAGCAACCGGCTTGGTGGGTGCTCTGGTGCGTGGGTCTTGCGCCTTTCAATGCTTTCTCGATCGCGGTCAACGCCTTTGGAGTGCCTGAGGTTGTCTCTCATGCGTTCTGGGGCGGAATCTGGGGTGTTCTTTTTTCCATGTTCGACCGCAGATTCCCTTCCCGTAGCGGTTATTGGGTAACGGCATTTCTGTTTGGCGCTGTTTTGCCTTCGGCGGTTGGCCTTCTGGTGGTGCTGCCGCTAAGGGGAGGCCCGATGGGAGGCGGCTGGCATTTGGCTCGCCTGCTTACGGCATTTCTTGCAAACGGAGCCTGGGGTATCGGCGCCGGGCTGATCCTAAGGATTCTGTCAAGCCGTTTGAACAGGTCAAGCAACTGAACTTCTTCCTCTTTATAGGGTATGATGGAATCAACGCAGTCACCTGGATGCCGGCGCTCATCCTTGCCGCGTTTCCATTGCTCCTGCCGATGTCGTACTCTCCGAAGACCAGGTCGTGCAGCCCGACGTATTCATAATTTGTGATCGGAGCAAGGTTCAGACCGCCGCGATCTTCGGGGCCCCCGACGTAATATTCGAAGTTCTCTCACCTCAAGGCGTATCCAAACAAGTCCCGTTTCTCGAATAAAAGAGCTTGGGCAGCCTTACCGCTTGGTATTTCTTCATCAGATTTGCTATTAAGTCTTTCTTACGAGTGGGATGGTCCCTTTTTAAGAGGAGATCGGACGTGACCCTGAAAAGAAGGCGAAAAATAAGAAAGTCACGTGAAATTGTATTGGGCGTGGCTATGTTAAGCCTCGTGGCAACCGTGACCGCCGGCTGTGAAGATCGGCGATGTGTAGACAGCACGGGCAGAGTGGTGAGTGAAGAGCAGTGCCACAATGAAGAAGCCAGGCCCTATTACGGCGGCGGGTCGCATATGTTCTTCTGGTACTACGGCGGCACGGGAGGATACGCGCCGGGGAGCATAGCCGGCGGGGGCACCTTCAGCACGCCGCGCAGTTCATCCTGGGGCGGCCGTTTTTCGGAGTCCGCCAGGTCTTTTGGAGGCTCGGTCAGCAGAGGGGGGTTTGGCGGCGGCGCCTTCGCCCACGGCGGTGGCGGCGGATAGGAGAAAAGAACATGCAGAGAATAAAGATCCAACCGCGCGAAAACTGGCAGAGTAAGGTTGAAGCCTCCGGATTGCTTTATCATCATAATGCCGACAGCGTCTATTGGAACGAAAGCGCCTATTATCTGTTCAGTTCCGAACAAATCGATGTTTTGGACGACGCGGCCAATGATCTTCATCAACTGGCTCTGAAAGCCGTCCAGCATGTCATTGACAACAATCGTTTCGCCGAAATCGGCATTGTCGAAGAAGCCGTTCCTCTCATAAGGAAATCCTGGGCCAAAAAGGAACTATCGCTCTATGGACGGTTCGACTTTGCCTATGACGGGGTAAACCCTCCCAAGTTATTGGAATACAACGCCGACACGCCCACCGCGCTGCTTGAAGCGAGTGTCATTCAGTGGTACTGGCTTCAGGAGGTTTTTGGCGAGCACTCAGATCAGTTTAATTCCATCCACGAAAAACTTCTTGAATTCTGGCCGAAAATAGCGCGTCAATGGGGGGATGACGGCGCTCTTTACCTGACTTGCGTGGCAGACAGTCTGGAGGATCTGGTCACCGTCACTTATCTCATGGATACCGCCGTTGATGCCGGAATAAAGGCAGAGTTGATTTTCATCGGCGACATTGGATTGGGACTCGAACCATTCACTCGGTTCACCACCCTGGATGACATCACGATTGAGAACATTTTTAAGCTCTACCCCTGGGAGTGGCTGCTGGCCGATAAGTATGGGAAGTATGTCGCGGAAACCTTCGACAGGATGACCTGGATCGAGCCCATATGGAAGTTGATTCTCTCCAGCAAGGGCATCCTGCCTGTTCTCTGGGAGCTCAATCCGGGACATCCCAATCTCCTGGAGGCCTATTTCGAAGGGCCCGAGAGGATGAAAGAATTCGTTAGAAAACCGCTCCTTTCCAGAGAGGGGGCTAATGTAACCGTCTATCGCCAGGGTGAGGAAGTATTTCATACCTCTGGCACCTACGGTGAGGAAGGCTATATTTATCAAGCCCTGGCGCCCCTTGCCGGCATCGATGGAAATTATCCCGTCCTGGGCTGCTGGGTTATCGGCGGGCATAGCGCAGGCATGGGCGTAAGGGAATCGCAGACTATTGTCACCAACAACCTGAGCCCATTTGTCCCGCACAGATTTGAATGATCAGTAAGAAAAGGAGATAGGGGTGAATTTCTTGAGCATAATATATCAGATGAGTGTTTATCCGCTGTTAGGGATTTTGGTGGTGCGGCTCGTCAAACTGGCAGACGACAAGCTCGCTCCTTTTGATGAAGATAAGGCTATGGTTCTGGAGAGCAACCTGGCGGTCGGACTGAGGAAAGCAGGGGTATGCATCGGATTGTTTCTGGCTCTTGCAGGCGTTCTTTCAGGCAAATCTCCGAGTATCCTAACGGATTTGTTGGACTTTTTGAAAGCCGCCGCCTTGGTGGTCATTTTCCTTTTCGTGACCTTCGAGTTGAACGCAAGGATAATACTGCGCAAAGTCAAAAACGACGACGCGGCAGCCAAAGGCAACGTGGCCGTGGGCGCTGTGGAATTTTCAATATATGCGGGCACCGGCATAATAATGAACGGCGCTTTCAGCGGGGAGGGCGGCGGTCTTTTGGCTGCGGGAGCGTTCTTTATTCTCGGCCAGGTAGCCCTGATAATTGCCTTCTATTTGGAATCGGCCATTTCGAGGCGAAATATCCAGGAGGAAATTGAATTAAAAGGCAACCTTGCCGAAGGAATCGACATGGCGGGAGTATTGATAGCCATCTCCATTATTTTGAGAGCAAGCATTGCCGGGCCGTTTACCGGTTGGATACCCGGCCTTGAGGGATTTGGCGTCTATTTCGTCCTGGGATTGCTGGCCCTTTTTATTTTTAAAGCCCTGGCCGAAAAGATATTTATGCCCAAAGTCTCTTATGCGGACGAGATGGATGTCCAGCGCAACGAGGCTGTAGCCGTATTCATAGCCGGCATACAAATCGGCGTGGCTGTTTTCATCGCCAACTCCATGTAAGCAGGTCCGGCAGGAGCAAGGGGAAAATCAAATGACGGATCGCAAGGAAAGAAAGTCTTTTTTGCTCGATGAAGCGAAGAAACTCCGGGAGCTTCTGGACCAGGTGATCGTCCGATTGGAATCCGGCGAGGGTGGGCCTGCCGGATCGGGCGCAGGGCATCGCACTGAGATCGATGAGTTTAGAGAAAAAATAATCGAACTTCTCCAGCGAATTGAAGAAATTCAGATGGAGGAGATCATGGAAAAAGTGAGAGAGCGTACAGCGGATGCAAGCAAAAAGGTCCAGGATGTCCTGGGTAATATCGGATTATCTTTCGATGACCTGTCTCGAAAGGCGCAAGACGTTTTCGGAGACTGGTTCGGCAAGTGCGCAATCAGTAGGGACGAGCTCAAGGCCATCATTATGTCTGAAAAATTGACCGCAGAATATTTCGAGACTATGCGCAGGCGAAACTGGACCGATCAGGGCATACAGGAATCGCTCGACGTACTGCGGCAAATTCTTCTCTCCAGGATTTGAAAGAGGAGACGGGGGCATGGAGTCCAGGACAATCCCGAAAAATATCTATTTCACCCCGATTGCCATCATGATTGCGGCAGTGCTCATAGCCGTCGATTTGGAGCAACCGGAAATAAGCGCAATCGTGCTGATCGCCGGAGCAGTTTTGGCTTTCTGGGCGGTACGCGTTAATCTGAAAAACAGGGACGAAAAAGAGGGCCATACCGGGGCTGAAACTAAAAGGGCTGCTCGATCAGCCAAAGAAGGACCGCTCGAAAAGCTCAGGGCCGAGACCGGGATGGCGGATGAACTCACGATGAAACTGCGATCAATTTTGGAAATCGGTGAGCGGCTTATCCATTACGATGCCGAAAACAGTCCGGTGGTATCTGAGATTCTCAAAGCCTACGATGGATTTGTCAGCGATTACCTGGAAGGGGCCGCCGATTTCGCAAAAAAATACCGCAGGGCCAAGGCCTTTATCAAGACCAGGGACCCCGGCAACCTCGCGCTGGAGGTGCGGACCCTGGAGAGACGAATAGCAGATGGTGAAAAAGGGCTGGAAAAAATGCTGTCCGAAAAAAGGGCCACTCTTCATCGGCTGGAAGAAATGGTTGAAAACCAACCTGTTATTCGCAATGGGATAGAGACCATTCAGGCGACACTGGAGTCGCTCGATACATCGATTGCCGAAGCGGAGGCCGATCCGGGCCGGCAGAACGAGATCATGGATCAAATTCAGCTAACCCTGTCATCGACGGCAACGGCAATTGAGAAGACATTGGTGGCGGTGAGCAGCAACGAACAGGCCATAGCCGGTCAATAACGACTTGACTTAGGAGGACCTTGAGGCATGGAACGGGAAACGCACACGGCAGACGGCAAAGAATCGGCCCTTGTTCCGCTTTCACTCGACCGGTTGGAACGGGCCAAAGATATGTCGGTGGATGAAATCAGGTCCGCCTTCCACCAGGATTCTGCCATTGACATCGAAGCCGGCAAGACTACGGCCAAAATGACGGAGGCCGCTCAGAACTATCTGAAAGTATCCAGGGGCTTGGGAATCGCCATTTACGACCTGCTGGCGGAAAACGATAGCCTCCAGAAAAAATGGACGCAGGTCCTGGCGGCCCTGGCCGGTCGTCAGGCCGGCAGTGTGGCCGATTTCAAGCAGAAGCTGGCCTCGGCCAATATCCCCTTTTTGAGTGGAAGAGTCAAAAAATCGATCGAGCATGAAATCGAGGTGGATATACTTGAGGTCCTGCCCGATCTTTTGCGCCAGCAGTGGGATATCACTCAAAAGTCGGCTGATCGGATCAAGGTCCAGAAGACCTTGCTGGCTCAGTCAAAAGAGGAAGCAGACCAGCAATTCCGCCGGCTTGGAGATGATATTGTCCGCTATCGGGAAGAAGCGCAAAAAGCCAAAGAAGACTTCGATGTTTCCCGAAAAGAACTGGCCGAAATAGAACAAAAACTCAAGGAAAACGAAGAGCTTGAAAAAATTGCCGAGGACGGAAAACCCCTTCCCGAAGGCAAGGCGACGCTTGGCTCCGAGGAATATTCGAAGCTGATGCAGAGGCGGACCGAACTCATGTCCACCGATGACGAACGGGAAATAAAGCTGCAGACCGATACCCAGGAATTTCGGGCCTCCAAGGACGGCTACAAGCTGACTGAAATCCAGATCGGTGAACTGGCTGTAACCTATAAGGCTATAAACGCCATCAGCATTATGCTGGATGCGTTTCTTAAAGTCACGCGGCCGATTCAGCAGCGTGCCATTGCCATTATCAACTCACAGGCAGGCGGACTCCAGGGGGCCGAGCTTCTCACGGCGCTTAGCCAGACGATGAATGAGACTGTCAAGATGTGTGCCTATGGCATGACGGTTATGACCGAACGGGCCGTGGCGCTCGGCCGGATGGATTTCGTAGACCCCGGCATGATCGAGGAAGTCAAAAAGATTCAGGCGGCAAACGACGCAGTATGGAACGACTTCACCAAGACGCAGTATGAATTGGTCATGGAGAAGGCCCGACCGCTTTTGGAACACAAAGAACTGGGGGAAAGCGGGACGGAACGGTAACCGTTTTGACAAATGTCCCTTAAAATCCAATGATGCCTTGACGCCAGCTCTCCCTTCCCATTCCATTACAGATGTCGTAGGACAATTCAACCTGCATTCTGTCGCCACATCTTCTTTCCCTCAGATCTACCATTATCCTCGTAGGACTGCCGCCGCCGGGTCCGGCAACTTGATCTCTGCTCTCGTTATAGAAGTAATCCTCTCCGAGATGGCGCCAGCCGGGCTCAAAAACGGCTGAAGCATCGATTTCGGAAAACTGTTCGGAATTAAGGTCGGGATCTGCGCCATGGATAATCGTTTTGGCCTCATTCAACCCAATCATCTCTTGCTCCTTCCAAGTTCTTAGAATATCTAATTATTATAACCATATTCATTGATAATATCGATTTAAACGGGACGGTGGGACCGCCGGCCAGGTTCGCCACTCAAACCTGTGGCGGCGGCAAGAAAAAGCCCTCTGCTCCTTCGCGCTTTGGGAGTTTTGAATATTACATCTTGAACGCAACTTCGTATAAAGAGAGTCAAATTAGACTCCGGCCATTTACCGGCGCATGGACAATCATTAGATTGCCATTCGGTGTCTGTTTAGACCCGGAGCAAGAGCAGGAATTTTTTCGCTCCTCGCTCCTCGCTTCAGTTTCTTTCCGGGAGGTTTCATGCAGCCTATAGCTGAGGGAGCAATGTCTCCCTTTGGAGCAGGGGTTTTCAGCCTGGTTGTCTATACGGTCCTGGTGGCTGCTTTTATAGCTTCACAGCTTTTCCTGGCTGCATGGGTGGGAGAAAAGAAAAAGAGCGCGGAAAAATTGCGGCCCTACGAATGCGGCATCATTCCGACAGGTTCGGCCAGGTTCCGTTACCCGGTGCCTTTCTACCTGGTGGCGATTTTCTTTTTGATCTTCGATGTGGAAGGCGCGTTCATTTTCACGTGGGCCGTTGTCTATGAAGACGTGGGCCTTGCGGGGTATGCCCAGATGGCGTTTTTCATCATCCTGCTGCTTGTGGGGCTGTTCTATATCTGGAAACACGGAGGACTCGATTGGAGAGAGTCGTAGAGGAAAACCGGCTTCTGAGCCTGACGGACACCCTGGTCAACTGGTCGCGCAAATTCAGTCTCTGGCCTATGTTCTTCGGGCTCTCCTGCTGCTTTGTCGAAGAGGCGGCCGCCTTTACTTCGCGTTATGACCTGGCCCGGTTTGGCGCCGAAGTGCTGCGGCCTTCCCCCCGGCAGGCTGACCTGCTGATCGTGTCCGGGACAGTATTCAAAAAAATTGCCCCCGTAGTGCTGCGCCTCTACGAACAGATGCCCGAGCCCAAGTGGGTGATCTCGATGGGTTCGTGTTCCAATTCCGGCGGAATGTACGATGTGTACAGTGTAGTGCAGGGGGTTGACCAGATCATTCCTGTCGATGTTTATGTTCCGGGGTGTCCTCCCCGGCCCGAGGCCCTTCTCGAAGGTCTTGTGATATTGCAGGAAAAAATCACTTCCACCGAGAAGCCAAGCCGGAAAATATTTCATTTGGGCGGTGGGACTCAGGGTACGGACAGGCCGGTCCTCGAACCCGGGGTGACCAAATCCAGGGACTCGCGTGGTCCCGGATATGAAGGGGTAGCGATCCGGGGCAGTTCGGTGCTTCCGGGTTGGCCGCAGCAATGGGGAAGCAGGTCCGACCTGATGTGGACGCCTCCGGCCCGGCGCATTGAACTTTCGAACAATGACCAGTCGCTTGCCGCTGAGCTTAAGGAGCGGTTTGGGGACAGGGTGCGCCAGACGCCTCATACATCGGATATGCCTANNAAGTCTTGCGTTTCCTTAAATACGAGTCGAAACCGAAATACAAACGGCTCGATGACCTCACCGCGATAGACGAATCCGCCAGAAGAGACCGGATCTGGGATAAAAGCTTCGCCGAAGCCGTTACCGACGCGGGGGCCGCAGGGTCCCATGCGCAAAAGATCAAGCAGCCTTATCCCGATTTCACTATGGTCTATCAACTGCTCTCCTTCAATACGGCCGGCCGCGTCAGGATAAAGTCCGGACTGAACGGCTCATATCCCGCTGCAGCGACGGTCACCGACATATGGCCTTCGGCCAACTGGTACGAGCGTGAAGTATTCGATATGTTCGGAATCCGCTTCGAAGGCCATCCCAATCTTTCCAGAATACTTATGCCCCAGTGGTGGGAAGGCCACCCGCTCAGGAAGGACTACCCTGGCCGGGCAACCGAGATGGCGCCGTACACCTTTGTCGACGCTCGCAAGCGCCAGCCAATGGATGCGCTCGAAGTTGCGTACCAGGGACGGATCGGCTCCGCCTCCCAGGGTTCTGCAGCGTCTGACATCCGTAAGGAGTTTTTCCTCAATATCGGGCCGCATCACGTGAGTACTCACGGCCTTTTGCGCTGTATTGCCGGGCTTGAGGGAGAAGAGATCAGGGAGCTTCACCTGGAAATTGGATATCATCACCGGGCTTCTGAAAAACTGGGCGAGCGGCAGACCTGGCATCAGTACATCCCGTATACGGATCGGAACGACTACCTGGCGGGCAGCGCCAATGAGTTCTCCTACGTAACGGCGGTCGAAACCCTTGCCGGCGTCCGGGTGCCGGAGCGGGCGCAGGCTATTAGGGTTCTGCTGGCGGAACTATACCGTCTGAGCAACCATCTCGTCTGGTTTGCCACTTTCGCGCACGATCTGGGAGCAATGACCCCGAATTTTTATACTTTTGCCGAACGGGAGATGATCCTCGACATAATCGAGCTTATCACCGGCGGGAGGCTTCATGCGGAATATTTGAGGATCGGCGG
>OMOE01000137.1:18881-53693 GCA_900290365.1 Syntrophobacter sp. SbD1
GGGAGGCTTCATGCGGAATATTTGAGGATCGGCGGCGTGGCGCTCGATCTGCCCGAGGGCTGGAAACAAGCCGTTGACGACCTTGTTGCTATATTCCCGCGCCGCCTCCGGGAGTACGAAAAACTGCTCGGGAAAAACCCGATCTTTTTGGCCAGAACAAAGGGGATCGGACGAATCTCACTGGAACAGGCAATGGACTGGGGGGTCACAGGGCCAAATTTGAGGGCCTGTGGTCTTGAGTGGGACCTTCGCAAGAAGTTTCCCTATTCGGGTTATGAAAATTATGAATTCGAAGTTCCCACGGCGACGGAAGGCGATTGCCATGCGCGCTACCTGGTGAGGGTGGAAGAAATGCGCCAGAGCATCAGGATTATAGAACAGGTGGCGGGCAACATGCCGGCCGGCCGCTATGTGACCGAGGATTACCGTTATGCGATACCAAAGCGCAGCGAGATGCTCCAGGACATCGAGACCCTGATTCACCATTTTATCAATGTCACAAGAGGCATGAAAATCCCACGGGGAGAGGCCTACGGGGCCACGGAAGTACCGCGCGGGGAGCATGGCTATTACGTGGTCAGCGACGGACTGGGCTATGCCTATCGTATGCGAGTGCGAGGACCTGGCTTCGCCAATGTGCAGATACTGCCGTTAATGGCTACCGGAGAAAGTATTGCGGACCTTATCTCGATCTTGGGGTCCATAGATATTATTTTGCCCGATATCGACAGGTAAGAAAGGTGAGGCGTCAGGGGTGAGGCGTGAGGAGGTAAGGGGTTACTCCTTACTCCTCACTTCTCACCCTTGCCCCGGAGGAGCAATGCTGACCTGGATTTTGGGGTTTATCATCCTGATTGTAAAGCTCGCGGCCGTATTGCTGGTGGTGCTTTTTATAGCTGCCTACCTGGTGTGGCTTGAGCGTAAATTCCTGGCTCGGCTTCAGATTCGCTATGGGCCTAATCGGGCTGGGATCTTCGGCCTGCTCCAGCCGGTAGCCGATATAGTCAAGATGATAACCAAAGAAGATACTGTGCCCGATGGGGCGGACAAGGCGCTCTTTCTGATAGCTCCCGCCGTAGTGGCCACAACTGCCATGTTAATGTTTTCGGTAGTGCCCTTCGGGCCGGACATGACACTGTTGGGGCATAGAATCCCGCTCGTCGTGACCGATTTGAACATCGGCCTTCTCTTCGTCTTTGCCTTGTCTTCGCTTGGCGTCTATGGAGTAGCGCTGGGCGGCTGGGCTTCGAACTCCAAGTACGCTCTTCTTGGAGGTATACGGGGTGCGGCTCAGATGATCAGCTATGAACTTTCCATGGGGCTTTCGCTCATCCCCGTCGTTATGATGTCGCGCTCATTGAGTGTAGTCGATATAGTCCAGGCACAGCAGGGACATCCGTTTATCTTTTTCCAGCCCCTGGCCTTCCTGATCTTTGTCGTGAGCGCGATGGCGGAAAGCAAGCGAATCCCTTTCGATCTTCCCGAGGCCGAAAACGAACTGGTTGCCGGGTATCATACCGAATACAGCGGCATGCGCTTCGGCCTTTTCTTCCTTGGTGAGTACGTTCACATAATGGTTTTCGGAGGCCTCCTGGCGGTACTCTTCCTGGGCGGCTGGCACGGGCCCTTTTTGCCACCGCTCCTCTGGCTGCTGATAAAGATATTCCTGGTTTCCTTGTTCATGATTTGGGTGCGGGGAACACTTCCACGGCTCAGGTACGATCAGCTCATGACCCTTGGCTGGAAGGTCCTCATACCCCTGGCGCTGATAAATATCCTGGTAACCGGTGCAGTTGGTTTGCTCGTTGGTTTTTAGTCTTTCGTTTTCGGCATTTAACTCAAAACTCAAAACTGAAAACTCAAAACTCTATGGCAGTTAACTCAAAACTCAAAACTAAAAACTCGGAACTCTACGTATGGGAAGCGGTAAAAGCTCTGTTTTCGGGTTTTGCCACTGTATTCGTTCACCTTTTTCGAAGACCGATAACGGAGCAATACCCTGAATACAAACGGCCCCTGCCTGTCAGGGCGCGTGGAAGAATAATCCTTACGATAGACCCTGACGGCGGGGAGCGCTGCGTGTCGTGCTATCTTTGTTCAGCGGTCTGCCCGGTGAACTGCATTTCGATGGAAGGTGCGGAAAAGCCCGATGGACGGCGCTACGCGGCATGGTTTCGAATCAACTTCGCCCGTTGCATCCTTTGCGGGTTGTGCGAGGAAGCTTGTCCAACTTCCGCAATTCAGCTCACTACCGACTACGAATTCTGCAAAACGGATATCCTCTCTTTTGTTTACGAAAAGAAGGACCTCTTGGTCGATCACCAGGGAAAAGACAAGGATTACAACTTCTACAGATACGCCGGCGTAACTACCAACTACGGCGATAAGGGAGAACACATCGGCGAGCACAAGCCGGTTGATGTCAAAAGCAATATGCCTTGACCACCGGCCGGCGCCGGTGGTCAAGGCAAGTGGTCAGTGGCTGGTGGCTGGTGGTCGGGAAAAGACAAGCTGCCCCACGCCTGTGCTTTTTCAAAGGTCCTATGCGGCCTATAGGTTCTGTTAACGGCCACTCGCCGCGCGTGGCCACTGACGGCTATCGACTGACGACTAACGACTGGGTCTAATTCATGTACGGATTTTTCTTTTATCTGATATCGGCTGTGGTGATCGGGGCTACCGCAATCGCGATCACCCGCCGCAACCTGGTGCATGCCGTAGTTTATCTGATCGTCTCCTATTTCGGGACCGCCATGCTTTTCTATCTTTTCGGGGCGCCTCTTTTGGCTGCCCTTGAGATCATTATCTACGCAGGGGCGATAATGGTGCTGTTCCTGTTTGTGATCATGATGATCGAAATAGATGCGCCTGAAGAAGTAATGTTTTCCCTGGGCCAGTGGCTGCCTGCGGCCGTATTTGGATTGATCTACGTTGTCGCCGCCATAGCGATGATAGTCGAAACGCCCGGCACGGAGATCTCGCTGAGCATGCTGGTTGCTTCACCGAGGCAGTTTGCCCTGTATGTTTTCGAGCATCACTGGTTTTTAATCGAGGTCATCTCCATATTGCTTATGGTTGCATTGATTGGCGCGCTGCATCTTGGCAAAGCAAAGAATCGAGACGCGGATGGACACAGATAAACACGGATGGCGAAAGCAACTAAACAAAATGGATCAACGCCTATGATAGTACCTTTTAGCCATGTCCTGCTGGTTGCGGGGATTGTCTTCGCGCTGGGGGTATTTTGCTCCGTGGTCAGGCGGAACCTTATCATGATCGTGCTCGGGATCGAGATAATGCTCAACGCGGTATCCATCGCTTTTGTCGGGGCCGCGCTGAGATGGAATGATCTCGATGGCCAGACTTTCGTGCTCTTCATCCTGGGCGTGGCGGCAACCGAAGTTTCAGTAGGCCTGGCGATAATAGTTTACGCCTTCAGGCGGACAGGTTCTTTCGATCCGGGCAAATTTAACCTGTTAAGGTAGAATGGAGCCAATATGGCTGGCACACCGGCCGCTAACCTGGCGGCCCTTATTCCTGGGACGGCGCTGCCGTTTGTGGCCTTTCTACTGATATTTGTCTTTACTCGGGGCCGCCCCAGGATTTCTGCGTGGCTCTCGATCGGGTCCGTTGCCGTTTCACTGATATGTTCTCTTGCCCTGCTGGGGCTGAATCTGAAAATTTCGGAACCGGTTCAGTATACGGTGAATGTGCTGGCTTCGAGCGGCGTAAATATTCCGTTCGGTTTTATGCTGGATCGGCTCAATCTGCTCATGATAGTGGTCGTTTCCACCATCTGCCTGCTCGTACAGGTCTATTCGCTGGGATACATGGCGGGAGATCCCGGCTTCTCACGCTATTATGCGTTCATGTCCCTGTTTACCTGGGCGATGATGAACCTGTGCCTGTCCGCTACGATACTCCAGCTTTATGCCTTCTGGGAATTGGTCGGGCTGTCATCCTATCTGCTCATCGGCTTTTGGTACGAAAAGTTCTCCGCATCCCAGGCGGGCAAGAAGGCGTTCGTAATGACTCGATCGGGCGATGTGGCGTTTTTCATCGGAATTTTGCTACTGTTTTTGCACCTGGGAAATCTCAGTATCCCGGTCCTGAACAGCCGGGCTGCATTTGCGGCCCTCTCGCCTTCGTTTGTCACCCTTATAGCCCTCCTGATATTTGGTGGAATAGTTGGCAAGAGTGCGCAGTTTCCGCTGCTTACCTGGCTGCCGGACGCAATGGAAGGTCCCACCCCCGTCAGCGCTCTTCTGCATTCGGCAACGATGGTTGCGGCCGGGGTCTACCTTTTCGCAAGGCTCTTTCCCTTTTTCAGCATGTCGCCGAGCGCGATGGATATCTTTCTGGCAATCGGCACGATAAGCATGCTTTTGGCCTCCACGATGGCGATGGTGAGCCGCGATATAAAAAAGGTGTGGGCCTATTCGACGATCAGCCAGCTCGGATTTATGATCATGGCGCTGGGCTCGGGAGGATATTTTGCCGGCGTGTTTCATCTCACGGCCCATGCGGGATTCAAGGCGCTGCTCTTTCTTTGCTCCGGTGTTTTCATACACAAATACGCGACTAACGACATATATGAACTGGGCCGTCTTGGGTCGAGGCGAATGCTGGTTCCGGCTATAACGATTGTGCTAGCGGCTGCTGCGCTCTCCGGCCTTCCGCCGCTATCGGGCTATTACAGCAAGGAGGCCGTAATGGCCTCGCTTGCCGAATTGCCCAACCCGGTCTGGCTGGCGGCCGGCCTGGCCGGAGTTTTTTTAACCGCCTATTATTCGTTCCGCGTGATTTTCATCCTGCTGATGCCCCACCCGTGGATTGCGGGCGCCCCTGCCGGCGGTCACGCCGGCGAAGGGGAGCAGGCCGGGCATAAAGCCCAAAATCGAGCCATGGCATGGCCCTTGGTTATCCTTGCGGCTATCACGCTCTTTCTCGGCTTTCTTGGCATGAATCCACTCAAAGATTTTCTCGGGGTCGTCACCCCCGTACGCTCGGCTCAAGGCGAAGCCCACGAATGGTTCGGGATGGCGGCGCTCGGCCTTGCATCCGCCGGCCTCATCCTGGCGTGGTTTGAATTCGGCCGGAGGGGTGCGAAGCAAATCGGTTTTGTAGAGAGGATTCCGCCTCTATTCAGGCTCTTTGACCAGCGATGGTACATCGATCACTTCTACAGGCTGCTCGTGAACCTGGTCGTTGACCGCGGAATATCCTACCTCTTCTGGAAAAATGACCAGAAGGTAATAGATGGAGGTATCGATGAACTGTGCGAAGGAACGGTCGAAAGCGGCCGGATAGTCGCCTTGCTGCAAACGGGAATGATTCAGCACAGGCTGCTGGCGATATTCGCAGTAATGACCCTGCTGGCTGTTTACTTTTGGTTCAATTAATCCGTGTCTAAAGAGTTTTTCCTAATTCGAAACCCGAGGTCTTTGCAATGACCGTATCCACTTTCCCTGTTCTTTCAGCGATTCTGCTGACCTGCGTAGCCGGCATGCTGGCGGTTATGCTGATCCCGAGCCAAAGGCAGGTCCTGATCAAACAGGTAAGCGTCGTTTTCTCCGGGATTACGCTTCTTTTGTGCCTTTATTTGTTTTTTGCCTACAACAGGGGCGTTGGAGGTCTCCAGTTCGTGGAAAACGTCCAGTGGATTCCTTCTCTTGGCATCAGCTATTTCAACGCGGTCGACGGATTCAGCCTGCCAAACATGCTCCTCACCGGCATAGTTTTCTTTACAGGCGTTCTTACGATGTGGGAACTCAATACCAGGGTAAAAGAATACTTCGCCCTCTACTTCCTCCTGGTAACCGGAGTGTTCGGCCTTTTCATGAGCATGGACCTCTTCTTCATTTTCGTTTGGTATGATGTTTCTCTTTTTCCCATGTATCTGTTGATTGCGGTTTGGGGGACTACCCGAAAGGAATACGGGGCCATGAAGCTGACCCTCTATCTCCTGGCGGGGAGCGCCCTGATCCTGCCCGCAATAATTTATCTATGGGCGCAGTCGGGCCTTAACACCTTTTCCTTTGAGGCTCTCGCGCAGCCTGGACTGTTCAGCCGTGGATCGCAAATTTTTGCATTTTTTCTGCTTTTTTTTGGATTCGGGATACTGGCCGGCGTTTGGCCTTTCCACACCTGGTCGCCGGTCGGACATGTGGCCGCACCGACCGGGGTCAGCATGGTGCATGCGGGCGTTTTGATGAAAATCGGCGCTTTCGGTGTGCTTCGTGTGGCCATAATGCTCTGCCCCCTGGGCTGGATCTACTGGGCAAAGCTCATGGCCGTGCTTGCCGCGATCGGGATAATCTACGGGGCGCTTGTCGGTTTAAGGCAGACCGATCTCAAGTACGTGATCGGATACTCCAGCGTATCCCACATGGGAGTAGTCGGCCTGGGCCTTTCGACGGTCACTGCCGAAGGCCTCAATGGCGCGGTATTCCAGATGTTTGCCCACGGCATTATGACCGCCTTGCTCTTTTCGTCCGTCGGCTATATTTACGACAGGACCCACACCAAACTTATCCCGGAACTTGGCGGCTTGAGCCGGATTATGCCGGTGGCCTCGGCGTTTTTCATCGTAGCGGCCCTTGCGAGCATGGGGGTTCCCGGGCTTGCGAATTTCTGGGGTGAACTGGTAGTCTTCGTCGCGGCCTTTAAGAGCTATCCCATTCTTGGAATAGTCGCAGTGATCGCCCTGGTTGTGACCGCCCTTTTTATGCTTCGCGTCGTGCAACTGACCTTTTACGGTCCTGAGAACGTGCGCTATTCTAAACTGCCCGATATGTCCCTCTGGCTCGGAACTCCCCGGATAATACTCGCGGCGGTCCTGCTGATCTTGGGACTCTACCCCGCGCTGCTTTTCGATGTAATCCGGACCGCATCGGTTCCCTTCATGAGTGGATTGCTAAGATGAATTGGATAATCGCAAGTCCCGAAATATTCTTCTTTGCTGCAAGCCTGTGGTTCCTGCTGCTCTCTTTTTTTGCAGAAGCCAATCCAAGACCTGGACGAAAACATTTGACTGCTCTTTTCCTGGCTTTCGTTGGAATATTGGTTTGCCTGGTCACGGTCGGCATGCACGGCTGGCTTTTTATCAGGGCTTACAGCGTGGATGTTTTTTCTCAGGTCTTCAAGGTGTTCATCGCGCTGGGGCTCTTTCTGATCGTTTGCCTGTGTGGAGACATAACCGATATACGGGAACGCCGTCATAACGAATTCTACTTCCTGCTGTTTACCTGCACGCTTTCGCTGATGCTGCTGGTCAGCGCAGACCACCTTCTCTCCATTTACCTTTCGCTGGAGCTTTCAAGTTATTCCCTATACGTCCTGGTCGCCCTCAGGAACAGGGAAAACCTCGGGCTGGAAGCCGGATTAAAATATTTTCTTGTGGGCACGTTCGCTTCCGCAGTGATGCTTTTCGGAATGGCGCTTCTATATTCCACGTCCGGGACAGCCTCCCTTCCCGTTATGGCCGGGGAATTGCCGGGGATAATCAACAGGCCAGGCGTAGTAATCGGGCTGCTGTTGACCCTGGGCGGGTTTTTCTTCAAACTGGCGGTATTTCCTTTTCACTTTTGGGTCGCAGACACCTACCAGGGGGCTGCTAACCAGGTCGCGGCATATATCGCTACAGCCTCCAAAGTGGCCGCCATCGCCGTTATCCTGAGGGTGACGGCCTTTGCGGGCCAGGGCAGCCCCTATCTCGTTCACGCACTGGTGATCCTTTCGGTTGTTTCCATGACCCTGGGAAATCTGGCGGCGATTGTGCAAAAAGACATTAAGAGGCTGCTGGCGTTTTCGACGATAGCCCATTCCGGCTATGTGCTCCTGGGGATACTTGTTTTGAGCCCCGCGGGATACTCAGGCACAATTTTTTATGCCCTTGCCCTTCTCGTGATGAAATTTACCGCTTTCATGGTGGTGGTCGAACTGGCCTCCGATGGCCGCAACCTGCAGATCAGTGAACTGGCCGGCCTTCACCACCGCTCCCCAATTATGGCCCTGGCCCTTATGGTATCCCTTTTCAGCCTTGCCGGCATACCTCCTACTATAGGATTTACAGGAAAATTTCTGGTCTTCGCGGCCGCTGTCCAAAAAGGCTACGTCGCGCTGGTGATAATCGCAATGATAAACGTGGTTATATCGCTCTACTATTACCTGCTGGTGATTAAAGCCGCCTACCTGCTCGAACCCGCCCAACCCCTGCCGCCTCTAATCGTTTCTTTCCCCAAAAAACTCCTGGCAGGCACATCCACCCTGGTGATCGTCTTGGGCGGCTTTTTCCCCTACTGGTTCATCCAACTGTCCCAAGCCGCCGCTCAGTCCCTGGTCTGGAGCCGGTAAACCCTTAAAAGCGCTGGGAGCTGTGCCCCCGCACCCCAACGGGATTTCGGCCTCCCGCGCCAAGCGCGCAAGGCGGCCCTGCCGCCTCCGTGCTCTCTGTGTCTCAGTGGTGAACATATGTCTCGAGTACTTAGGCGTCGCGGATGTTCGCTTTGACGCGCTCGATCAATTCCGGCGTCACTTCGCGGATGCCGTGCTCCTTTGCGTGCTCAGCCACTTTCTGGAGTAACTCATTTTCCGTCTCGCCCCGTACGATGTGCTGACAACCACTCGACGGGTCTACCTTGGCGCATTCCAGGATCTTTGCCATGGGATGCTCTCCCTTCTTTGATTAGAAGATGTGAACCTTTGTCTGCCTGGCTATTTCCACAGCAGCCTATAAAAAAACAATAATCATTGCGGTCTCAGTTGCAGAAGCATTAAGCAATTCACTAATTAATCATTCACCAGATAACCATTTGACCGAAAAACCATTCATCTATTAACCATTCACCCAATTTTTGCCTACTGCGAAGCAGCTCCCTGTCTGCATTCTATTGATTGTCAGTGAGCAGCTTTCACTGTTTTGTCAGCAATTTATCATCATCATGTCTTTCTTTAGTGATGACGATTTAATACCAAATCCTAAAATGACTTGTATGCAACTGAGGGTATTCTGCCCGGACAACTTCTTTTGTCCAAGGAAGTTATCGGCCTGGTCTGCCGAATTGGACCGATGGGGCATGAAGCCTGGCCCGGACTTGATCCGGAGCGCCATACGGAAAAGGAGAAAAAATGATAAGGGGAAGCGTTCAGATGCGGCTGGGCATTATCATTGTTGTTATCACCACGTTAATCCTTTCAGGATACACCGCTTTTGACTATATGGCCCGAAAAAAAATAATGATGGGCGATATACGAGATCGCGTTGAGGGTCGATCGACGCGATTGGCAAAGGCCCTCGTCGATCCACTCTGGAATATCGACAAGAAGACAGTAGAGGACCTCATCAAGTCCGAAATGACGGCAAAGGACCTGTTTGCAGTACTCGTCCGCGAAGGCAACGGCGATACGGTCCTCGAAGGGGTAAAACGAGATTCGAATTGGGATCCTGCTTTGATCCAGGAAAAGATCGAAGGGGATTATATCAGCAAACGAACAGATATCATAAGAGGTGCAGAGAAGCTTGGTTCAGTGGAGGTCTTTCTCACATCCAAATTTGTTTTACAAGATTTGAAATCGGATCTAATTCATTCATGTATAGCTTTTACGATCCTGAATGCTGTCCTTTTAATGGGGCTCACCATAAGCGTACGAAGAATCATTATTAAGCCTGTTAGTAATATAGCAAATGGTCTTACCGATAGCTCATATCGAGTCTCTTCGGCATCGGATCTTCTCTCGGAAGCCAGCAGTTCAATGGCCGGCAATTCGGCATCTCATGCGGCTGCTATAGAAGAGACCTCCTCCTCTTTGGAGCAGATGTCGGCTACTTCCAAGCTGAACGCTGAAAACATGAACAAAGCAAGACAAATGATGAAAGAGGCCTCCAACATCCTGGAGAAGGTTGACAGGCATCTCGGTGACATGATCCAGGCAATTGAAGATATTACGAAATCGAGCGAACAAACCAACAAGATCATCAAGACCATTGATGAAATTGCCTTCCAAACGAATCTGCTGGCTCTGAACGCGGCGGTTGAAGCTGCGCGGGCCGGCGAGGCAGGCGCCGGATTCGCCGTGGTGGCTAACGAAGTGAGGAACCTTGCCATGCGGGCTGCTGAGGCGGCAAAGGATACTGCCGGTCTGATTGAAGGCACAATCAATACGGTTCGCAACGGGAACTCACTCACCCAGTCAACTCAAAAGGCATTCAAGGAGAATATGGCCATTTCGCAGAAGGTCGGCGACCTCATAACGGAAATTGCAGAAGCTTCAAACGAGCAGGCATTGGGCATAGAACAGATCAATAAGGCCACGGCCGATATGGACAGGATAATCCAGCAATCGGTGTCGGAATCAGAGGATACGGCTTCAGCTTCAAAAGAAATGAACGCCCTGGCGGGACAGATGAAGTCATTTGTCACCGACCTGGTCCATATCATTGGAGGCAGAGCCGGGTCGGGCGACAACGGCAGAATGGTTGATACTCGCATGGGGACAGGCAACGGAGCAGCAAGGCCCCGGCAAGTCAATATGGATCATGCAGAAGGGAGACCTTTAACACCTGGATTCCTCCCTGCTGCAACAACTAATTATCAAAGCAAAAGAGGAGAATTATTATGAAAAACTTTGTCAACAACGGAATACTTATTCCACTGTGCGTGATGCTGTCCGTGATTCTGCTCATGGCAAGTCCCGCCGCGTGCAAAGACCTGGTCGCGAGCGTAGCCCTCCTGCCCAATATTTCTGAATCGCCGGATAAAGGCGTATTCATTGATCTCATAAAGGCGATGAATGACACATACCCCGAAGGCAAGTTTAAAATAGAAGTTTTTCCTTTTGGCAGGTCCATTGACAACGTGGTCACGGGAAAGTCCGATTTTCATATCCCCATGCTTCGAAATCCCATTGTCCCTGAAGAGAAACTGCCCTTCCGGTATGCATCCGTCCCCATGGGAAAGGTCTATTTTGTGATTTACTCGCACAAGGACAACCCCATCACCAAAGAGATGATCGAAAAGGCCATGTCCCAAAAACCATTTCCTTACAAAATAAGTGTGATGAGGGGACTTGAAAATTTTTCCGACTTTCCTGTGGAAGGTGAAACGAGCTTAGAACAGATGATGGAAAAGGTTGATAAAAAGCGGATTGATGCGTGCATTCACGCACAGGAAGAAGCTGACTTTGTGCTGAAGAATCTTAAGCTGAAAGACATTCACAGGGAGTACTATACAGTATATGACGACGTCGTCCTTGTGCAAAAAGGAGAGAAGGGAGATGAGGCCGACAAGATAATCTCTGCGTCCTTGAAGTCCCTTGCAGACAGCGGGCGCCTCGAAGAATTGCATGCCAAAATTCACGTGCCATATCAGGACTGGCAACCCGCACAGATGAACTGGTAAAAAGAAAATCTACGAATAAGAACGGGGCCGGACCGCGTGACACGTACGGGGTGACGTAACAGATCTGTGCGTCCTCATGGCACGCTCACGGGGATCGGCCCCATCTGTGCTCAAATAGGCGCCTTATTTGGGCGCTTATGGGATAGACCCCGCCCCCTTGTACATCCACGCGGTTCTTTTGCATGGGAGGGCTTTATGCCCTCCCGCAGCACCTGATTTGAACGCAACTCCGTATTAGAAGTACCTCAACGGGAACCCATGAAAGGTACATGCTGAAGCCGCAACCATTGCCAATGGATTGATTCCGGGTGTTTTACCTTTTTGACCCGCAACCCGCAACCCCCGAACGAAGTGAGGCGCACATTCGTAATTCGTAATTCGTAATTCCTAATTGATCTCACCTTACCTTCTTCCGTAAGCCCTGGTCAAATTCGATATCTTTTGAGAAAGATCGGCTGTCAACTGGTTTGCGGTGAGTCTCCATGCCCAGTTGCCGTGTGTGACCGAGGGCGTGTTCATGCGCGCTTCGGCCCCGAGTTCGAGAATGTCCTGCATCGGTATTATCGCTATTGAGGCGACCGACATCATGGCAGTGCGCACCAATTGCCCAGTTATACTGTTTTCGTCGAGTTCGCGGCCGAAGTATGCGAGCAGGTTCTCCTTTTCCCTCTGGCCGGCATCGTGCTCGAACCAGCCCTTTACGGTGTTGTTGTCGTGGGTGCCTGTGTAGACGACGCAGTTTTCCACGTGGTTATGGAGAATGTAAGGATTTGCCGCCAGATCGTCTCCAAATGCAAAAAGCAGGGGCTTCATTCCCGGGAACCCATGCATGTTCATAATTTCCCTGACATCAGAGGTGATAACACCGAGGTCTTCGGCAATTATCGGCAGCGATGGAATGCGCCTGAGTAAAGTATTGAAGAATTCCCGGGCCGGAACTTTTACCCACTTTCCGTTTATGGCTGTTTTTTCGCAAGCCGGCACTTCCCAGTAGGCGACGAATCCCCGGAAGTGATCGAGCCGAACCATGTCGAGATATTTCAGATTGTGCTCCATTCGGCTGATCCACCATGAATAGGAGCTATCCCTGAGCTTGTCCCAGCAGTAGACCGGATTGCCCCACAACTGCCCGGTTTCGCTGAAATAGTCCGGAGGCACTCCGGCAACGAAAAGAGGCTTTTTATCGCCGTCGAGCTTGAAGTACTCCGGGTTTTTCCAGACATCGGAGCTGTCGTAACTCACGTAGATCGGGATATCGCCTATCAACTGGATTTGCTTTTGATTGCAGTAGCTCTTAAGGGCCGACCATTGTTGAAAAAAAAGAAACTGGATGAATTTTTCCCGCTCTATCCTGACTGCCAGCCTTTGAGTCCACTCGTTCACGGCAGGTTGTGTCCGGTCCCTGATCTCGACCGGCCATTCATTCCAGGGTGCGCCCGAGAAGTTCTCCTTGAGGCCGATGAAAAGGGCGTAGTCCTCCAGCCAGTGTGCGTTGGCACTTACAAAATTTTGATACCTGCATCCTTCATCGGGCATTTGCCTGAATTTTTCGTAAGCTATTTCCAGGACGCGGCTCTTAAATGCTGCTGCCTTCTCGTATTCAACTTTGGTCGAATCGAAGACAGGGGCGAAGCCAAGATCGTTCCAGGAAATGTATCCTTCCTTGACCAAAAGGTCCGGGGCAATCAGGAGCGGGTTTGCCGCAAAGGCTGAGAAACTGCAGTAGGGTGAGTTTCCACAGGCTTGAGAAGATGGATTGAAAGGCAGCACCTGCCAGAGGGTCTGGCTGGAATCTGCAAGAAAATCGGCAAAATCGTAAGCCCCTCTCCCCAAATCTCCTATACCGAATTGGGAAGGCAGGGATGTAAAATGCAGCAGAATGCCGCTTTTTCTCAGTTTCAAACGTTTCTCCAGGCGGTGGGACCGCCGGCCAGGTTGGCCGCTGCCTTCGGCGGCGGCAAGGCAAAAGTAAAAAGGCAAAAGTTAAAAAACAAATATACCGCAAATCTAAGAATTCTGCATAAAAGATGAAAGTCCGAAAGGCGGTGGGGACCGCCAGCCGGGTTGGCCGCTGCCTTCGGCGGCGGCAAGGCAAGAGAAAAAAGACAATACCGCAAATCCAAGAATTCTGCATAAAGGATGAAAGTCCGAAAAAAGGTCCCGCTCCTCTCGTTTGAATGATATAAAATGACTGTTCTAACCCTAGAGGAAACGTATGATCACAAAAGGTATTCTTGACAAGATTTATGAGGCGGCAAGCATCCAGCGGTGGAACGATCACGTTCGTCCGGTCGAGTTTACCGAACTGGACAAGCAGGCGCACAAAATGATTCTCGCCTACGTGCTCGGAAAACTCGAAGAATCCGAAAGGCAGGCCCCGATTGACTGGCTCAAGCTGATAGAGGGCGGGATTTTCGAATTCTTTCCCCGGGTGATCCTGACCGACATCAAGGCCCCGGTTTTTCATAAGCTGATGAGCAGAAAAGGGCGGGAGATCAATACCCTGGTGCTCCAGAAGATGGATGAAGATATCAAGGGCCTGGGAGGAGATTTCGCAGACAATTTCAAAAACTACCTTTTTGACCCCAACTATGCCCGGTTCGAAAAAAGGATACTGAAGGCCGCCCATTATCTTGCGACTAACTGGGAATTCCAGATAATTTACAACACGGCCCCGTTCGTCTACGGGATCGATAAAACCAAGGAAGAAATCGAAAACCAGATAGAAGACCATTATGATCTTATCGGCGTGCAGAAAATTTCGCTTCGAAAAAAATCCTTCGGTTTTATAGATCTTTGCGCGCAGCTTCGGTTCCAGCAAAGATGGGCGCATTCGCCCCGCGTACCCAAGACCTCGGTGCTGGGGCACATGTTGATAGTGGCCATGATGTCCTATTTTTGTTCCGTTGAAATGGGCGCTTGCAGAAAGCGCAACTATAATAATTTTTTCAGCGGACTTTTCCACGATCTGCCCGAGGTGCTGACCCGCGATATCGTGTCGCCTGTGAAAACTTCGGTCGAGGGATTGGACGAAATAATAAAAGAATACGAAAGAATGCAGTTTGATGAGCGAATACTGCCTCTGCTTCCTTCTTCGATTCGCGAAGAGCTGGTCTATTTTATCCAGGATGAGTTTTCAAACAGGATAATTGAAGAAGGTATAATCAAAAAGGACATTTCCGGACCGCAGATGGATAGCTACAACATGGACCAATACTCTCCGATTGACGGCGAAGTTATCCGTGCCTGCGACAAGCTCGCAGCCTTCATCGAAGCCACGCTCTCCATAAGGCACGGCATCCGCTCCCAGCACCTCGAGGAAGGCAGCGAAAAAATATACCGGGAGTACAGCAACCTTGGATCTGGCGGAATCAATTTCTCCGAGTTGTTCAATTACTATAAGTGAAGTTTGGAGTTTTTAGTTGTGAGTTTTGAGTTACTCAAAACTGCATAGTTTTGAGTTCCGAGTTTTTATTTACTCAAAACCAAAAACTGAAAACTGAAAACTGTTTTATTAATTACTCAAAACTAAAAACTAAAAACTGAGAACTGCATTTGCGAGCGGTAATCCAGCGCGTCCTTCAGGCGGGCGTAACAATAAACGGGATTGAAATCGCGAGGATCGGCAGGGGTATTTTGGTTCTGCTCGGGGTCGGCAGTGAAGACTCTGAAGAAGACGCAAGCTATCTTGCCGAGAAAACAGCTTATCTTCGAATATTTCCGGATGAAGCGGACAAGATGAACCGATCTGTTCTGGAGATCGAAGGAGAGGTCCTCGTCGTATCGCAATTCACTCTTTACGGCGATTGCCGCAAAGGAAGGCGGCCTTCCTACGCCTCGGCGGCCCGGCCGGACCTGGCCGAGGTCCTCTACGAATTCTACGTTGCAGAACTTCTCAAATATACCCCAAAAGTTTATACAGGGCGTTTTCAGGCAATGATGGAAGTGTTTTTGGTAAACGACGGGCCGGTGACCTTGCTTTTGGACAGCAGGGCGGTGGGACCGCCGGCCGGGATCGCCACTCAAACCTTCGGCGGCGGCAAGAAAAATCCGGAATGATTGGCGCCACCTTTTCATGGTTTCACGGTGTCCCTACGAGACATTAGTTGCTATGGTGAACGCTTGCAATTGCCGCTCATGAACCAGGATGACGATTTAAACTCGGCTTGCTATGATAGGGATAACAGGCGAGGTGATCAATCGATCGTGTGAAGATTGCAGTTATTGGAAAAAGGCTGGGCTATGCAGTGTGCCATGTGCGAGGGCAGGGGGGTGATTTATTGCATCACGTGCAAACAGGGAAATGCCACCCCGCCCTGGCTTTCCGGGCAGGCGAAGGAAAAGTGCTCCGTGTGCAGGGGCAAAAAGGAAATGAAGTGCCCGGCCTGTGATGGCAAGGGTGAAGTGGAGGCGCGAGAAAAACAATTGTAGATTTTAGATTGTTAATTCAAAATCGCGGAACTTCCGTTTAGGACTTCCTAGTCAAATCTAAAATCTAAAATCTAAAATTCCCTTTCTTCTCATAAAGCCCTTCCAGGGCCGAGCGCTCGACCAGCAGCGCCTCAATTGACGCAGTTCCCGTTCTTTCGCCCAAACCCCGCAAGGCGCCGGAGACTCCACCGCAACCGTATAGCCATGCGCTCGACGCATTTACCAGGGCGTGATGAAAATCGTTGTGTCCATGCCATTCAAGCAGATGCTCCGGTACTCCCGCATCTTCAATGAATGCTCTCACCAGCGCCGGCACCCCCCTGGGAAGGGCTGCGCCGGGATATGTAACTCCAAGTCCGAGGGTGTCGGAAAGCCTTATCTTGACGTCTATTCCGCTCTGTTCGCGAAGCTTCATAAGCTCAACGGCAAACGGGATGCCAAAGCCGTATACGTCCGACCTGGTGATATCTTCAAAGGCGCACCGGGGAACTATGCCCTTTTCAAGGGCTAGGCGCACCACCCTCAGGTATCGCTCGGCTGCATTTTTTCGGGTCGAGCCAAGCTTTAGATAAATGTGGTAATCCGAGGCGGAAGTCAGGATTCCGGTCTCTTTGAGCCCCGCATCGATCGCCAGCCCGATCTCTTCTTCGGATGCGCGAATCCATCCCGTAATCTCGGGAAACCGGTAGTCCCTTGAACGGCACAGATCCATCAGTTCCCTGTCCCGGCGGGTGTATAGAAAAAATTCGGTTTGCCTGATCACGCCCTCCGGACCTGAAAGGTTGTGAAGCCTGTCAAAGAGCTCGACAGCCTCACCCGGTGCGAAAGGGAGCCTGGCCTGGCGCCCTTCACGGAAGGTTGAATCGGTGATGAACATGTCCATTGCCGGTGAGGGTATAATCTGCCGGTCCCCGAACCTGATCCGGGGAGGTTCGCTATAAGGGAAAAAGTCACGGAGCAGGTTCGGCGCAGCTGGATCGTAGATACCTTGCAGGTGCACCTCAGGCCCCTCTCCTGTAATTTTCAATCAGTTTATCCAGCCCGAATTTTCTGACCCTGTAGGAAATCTGTCTCAGTGTGATTCCAAGTTCTTTTGCAGTGCGCGTCTGATTCCATTTGTTCCGTTCTAGCGCCATTAGAATTTCTTTGCGTTCGATCTCCTCGATTCGCGAAAGGGGCTGTTCTGCGCCGTTATCCCCACCCTGCTCGCTCAAGTACGAAGGCAGCAGGTTCATATCGATCTCATCACCGTCGGCCATTATTACCAACCGCTCGATCAGGTTTTCCATCTCGCGCACGTTGCCGGGCCAGTCGTATTTTGCCAGTATGGACATCGCCTGCCTGGAGATTGCGATATTTCGGCCATACTCCTGAGATATCTTCCCGGCGAAATGGCGAAGCAGGTCGGGGATGTCTTCCTTTCGTTCCCTCAGGGGCGGAACATGAATGGGAAAGACGTTCAATCTGTAAAAAAGGTCCTCTCGAAAGGATCCTTCGGCCACCGCGGCCGCAAGGTCCCTGTTAGTGGCCGCCAGGACCCGTACGTCCACTTTCCTGGTAGCCGCGCTGCCCAGCCTCTCGAACTCTTTTTCCTGCAGGAACCTGAGCAGTTTCGCCTGAAGCGGCAGAGTCAGCTCGCCTATTTCATCGAGAAAAATAGTGCCGCCATCGGCCTCCTCGACCCTTCCCGCCTTCGATCTTACCGCCCCCGTAAAAGCCCCCTTTTCATAGCCGAAAAGTTCCGACTCGAGCAGATTCTCGGGGAGGGAGGCACAATTGATTTTCACAAACGGTGACCCGGACCTGGTGCTAAGTTCATGCAGTATTTTTGCAACCAGCGTTTTGCCCGTTCCGGACTCTCCGAGCAGAAGAACCGACGCCTTGCTCGGCGCAACCTTTTCCATCTGGTGCTGCACCACCTCCATGGACGGGCTCTTGCCCACCATAAAGACACGGTCCCTGGTATCCGAACCGCTTTTGCCCGGATGAGAACAGTCAAGCAGAAGCTTCATTTCCCGCAGCCTGACCTGGAGATTCAGGCTTACAAATTGCGCTATCAGGGTCGCAATAATCGACAGCAGCCGGATGTCTTCATCGAAAGGAACTTCATCTCCGAAAAGCCTGTCTACATTGAGGACCCCTATGGGCTTGCCGTGCAGCAGGATGGGCACGCCGAGGAAGCTGATCGATTCCTTCTGAACGTGCCTGGAGCGCGTCTTGTTCAAAAAGAGGGGCTCTTTGCTTATATCCGGCACTATGTATGCCTGGGCGGTCCGGAAGATCAACCCGGTTATTCCCTCGTCCTCGCGATAGACACCACGCTTTCTTTCCGCCTGCGTGAGCCCGTGAGAAGCCCGGATGACAAGATAGCCGGTCTCTTCATCCTTGAGAGTGACCGTTGCGCGTTTCATAGCAAGAGAAGACGAAAGGATCGCAAGGATAGTGTCCAGGGCCTGGTCGAGCTTGAGGGCCTGCCCGATGACTCGGCAGGTTTCGAATATGACGTTGAGTTCTGTTTCTCGTATTCTTTTTTCCATAGTAGGGAATGCCTGACTCAACATTCATGCCAAAATCAATGAAAAGTGAGCATGCGGCAGTTGAGCAGAAATAAGATTTAAAGGTGATAGGTAAGCAGAGCGCGGTTATAGGAGAACAGAAACAAATTCAATTTGCCGATTGTGACGTGAGTTAGTTTCAGAAAAGCATCAATAATATGAACAATTATGTACTTCTCATCCAATGTTGAACATTTGTGTTCCAAAATTAAACAGATCTACAATTCCTGACACATCCCTTTGATTTGTTCATAATTGAAAACGGGTCCATCCACACACACATACTTGGACCCCACATTGCAGCGGCCGCAAATGCCTATGCCGCACTTCATCCGTTTTTCCAGGGTTGTGATGATCTGGCGATCTTCGAAGCCCAGTTCCTTGAGCCCGAACAAAACAAATTTTATCATGATGGGAGGGCCGCAGACAATCGCAATGCGATTGAGCGGGGATGGCGCCTCCTGGCTGAGAATGGTGGGAACGAAGCCTACACGCTCTTTCCAGCCAGGAAACTCACTATCAACGGTCAGGACCAGGTTGACGCCGCCGGTTTTCCATTCCTCGAATTCGTAAGTATAACAAAGGTCCTTTGGTGAGCGGGCCCCGTAAATGGCAGTGATGTCGCCATAATCCGCACGGTTGTCGATCATGTGTAGAAGCAGGGTGCGAAGAGGCGCCATCCCGATGCCGCCCCCGATGAACAGTATGTCACGGCCTTTCATGTCTTCGTACTGGAAGCCGTTGCCGAGCGGGGCGCGCAGTCCGATCCGATCTCCGGCGTTCAACTGGTGGATACGCTGGGTGATTTCGCCAACCCTCATCACACTGAACTGCAAGTAATCCCTGCGGGTGGGGGGAGAATTGATGACGAAGGTCGATTCGCCCGTGCCGAATACGGAAATCTGGCCGACCTGGCCGGGACGGAAATTAAAGGCGGCCATCTTCTCCTTATCGTCCAGAGTGACCCGCAGAGTGCGAATGTTGGCGGTCTCATCAATGACTTCCTGAACGGTCGCCAGATCGGGCAGATACGGGTTATTTAGAGACTTATTGTCGGTCACAGACATTCTCCTTCAATTGCCCTGCCGCCTGGCGAATATCTATGGACACCGGGCAGTTCCTGATACATCGGCCACAACCGGAGCATCCCAGGAGGCCGTCGTATTTTTCGGGAATGTAGCTGAACTTGTGTCCCACGCGGTTGCGGTAACGGTTCAGTTTGGTAGGACGGGGGTTATGGCCGCTGGCTTCCAAAGTGTAGTGATAAAACATGCACGAATCCCAGGACCGTAAACGCTCCCCCCGAAGGTTGTCGGATTCGTCGGTTATCGTGAAGCAATAGCAGGTCGGGCAAACAAATGTACAGATACCGCAACTGAGGCACTGGGCGGCCATTTTCTGCCAGTACTCGTTATCTTCGAAACGTTTTCGGAAGGCCTCTTCGTTTCCGCGCAGGTCAAGGGTCCCTATCCGATACTGCGAGACATCCTCGATGATCCTGCCGGCTTCGGACTGTTGGTCCTGTGTGGGGGCTTCCCCAAGGGAGTCAAAGAGGTCCGGGGCTTTTTCTGTCAGGTTCTCCACGACGAAGCCGCCTTCAATACCCGTTATCCTGAAATCGCTACCCTCCATGTCTGCCGGCCCGGAGCCCACTGAAGAACAAAAGCAGGCGCCGTCCGCCTCGCGGCATACCAGGGTGGCAAAAAGAGTGTTCTTGCGCCGCTCGATATAGTACGGGTCCTTATAAGGGCCGCTTGTGAATACCCGGTCGAAAGTGGACAGGGCTTTGAGATCACAGGGGCGGGCGCCAAACACAAGGGTAGGGCGGACTTCGGACCGATCGTCCAAACTGAGAGCGGCCTTCAGCGGATCCTGCGGATCTTTGCAGTACTCGTATCGCAACAGTGTTTCGGCCTGCGGAAGAAGGATTTTCTTCAGCGGCAATGTGGTCTGCCTGTCAAGTACCGGGACTACACCTGAGCGGTAAGGCATAAAAGCGGTTGGCCCTGTTTTGTTGCCTTGCGATGATGCCGGCGCCAACAGATCGATCTTGGAACAGAGCTTGTCGAGGGTCGAGCGCAAGCGGTCCAGCGCAATGAATATTTTCCCAGCCATGATCACTCCGTGATAAATGCCCACTCTTGTTTGACTTTTGCCTTTTTACTTTTTGCTTCTGCCTTGTTTAAACGCCTGTCTCGCCCGGGTCAAAAGTCAGCATTGGCGGGACTGCGTTCGGATCGAGACCCGCCGTATAGCCCAACTTATCGCTGATAATTTTGTTGAGCTTTTCTTTTATCAGGGTTACGGGAATTTCCATGGGGCAGACCCGTTCGCATTCTCCGCATTCAGTGCATCTGCCGGCAAGATGCATCGCATGAATCATGTGGAACAAGAATTTTTCTCGAATTCCAGTGCGTTGTGTCAGCCACCTTGGTTCTCGAGTCTCCGCGATGCACTGGTCCTGGCAAACGCACAGAGGACAAGCATTTCGGCAGGCATAGCAGCGCATACACCGATCCAGATCCGATTGCCAGAAAGCGAGCCTTTCTTCCAATGACTTTTGATCGACTGCCTCTACGTCCCTGTAGGCGTCCTCAGGGCTGATGCGCAGCACTGCCGGCTCGCCGATCATCGTGTCGCAGATGACGGGATTCGGATAGCGGCATCGGAGGCACTTGCGGGCAAGAACGTCTTCCAGCTTGAGTTTATGGGTCCCATCCGTATCCTCGAGGAGCAGGAAGTTGTCCTCCACCCTGGCCGATTTCACATTCGAGCGCGGCACTTGCAGCATGATCCGGCGCCAATCCACCGTTCCACGGCAGGCAATGCCGAAGATGTGCAGTCTTTCGCGGGCCACGAACTTTTCCTGGATGAGCGCCACCAGCGACCGGCTGTCACAGCCTTTTACGCATATTCCTATCTTCTTATCTTTATCCGCAGGTTGCGGAGCGGGAGGTTTGACCAGGTAACCCGTAAGGTTCTGAGCGCAAAACGGGCTCCAGATAAGCCTCGATATCGATTCGACATCATTGATGAAAACAGGGGTCGTGCGAAGCGGGTCGGAGCTTTCCGCCCAGCCGATCATCATGTCCAGTTCAGGCAGAGCTTCTTCCACCAACTTATGCAATTCGTTCAAGACCAACTCCTGAATTAGGACCCAAGTTATGAATCTGTTCTGTAAATTCGGTCACCACCTTCTGCCAGCGCTGACCCTCGGCTGCCGATACCCAGGTATAATGAAACCTTCGCGCATCTATTCCCATGAAAGGCAGGAATTGCTTGAGCACCTCGAGACGGCGGCGTGCGTGGAGGTTTCCGACGGCATAGTGGCAATCCTTCGGGTGGCAGCCGGAGACGAGTACGCCGTCCACGCCGTATATGAGCGGTTTTGCGACAAACAGGGGGTCCATGCGTCCAGTGCAGGGAATGCGCACGATTCGCAGGTCCGTAGGCTGTTTGAAGCGGCACACGCCGGCCGTATCGGCGCCTCCGTATGAACACCAGTTACATAGAAAACCAACTATTTTGATCATCGGTCCTTTTAATCCTGTTAATCCTGCCTGAAAATCTTTTTCAGGCGCAGAGCTCATTGACTGCAGCAAGGATTTGGTTGTCGGTCGAGTGCTGCAACTGTATCGCTTTGGGCGGACAGGTTGCATTGCACAGGCCGCAGCCCTGACAGACAGAAGGCAGCACTTCCGCCTTCTGGATACCGCCCCTTAGTTCCTTGAACCTAATTGCGCCGAAGGGGCAAACCTCAATACACTTTCCACAGGCGACGCAGGTCCTTTCGTTGACCAGGGCAACCTGGGGGTTGGTTTCGATTGTATCGCGGGAAAAAAGGGCCTGCACCTTGGAAGCCGCTGCACTTCCCTGCGCTACGGAAGCTGGAATGTCTTTGGGTCCCTGGCATGCGCCGGCCAGGTAAACTCCAGCGGTATTGGTTTCAACAGGGCGCAGCTTTGGGTGGCTTTCCATGTAAAAGCCATACTGGTCGTAGGAGATGCGAAGTTTTTCGGCCAGCGCACCCGCCCCTGCGGAAGCCTCGACCCCTGTGGCCAGAACCACCAGGTCCGCTTCCACCTCCACCTGAACTCCCAGCAGCGTGTCGGCGCCCTGTACGACCATACGGTCCCCGCGCGGATAAATTTTGCCCACCCGGCCACGAATGTATTGCACCGCGTACTCTTCCTGAGCCCGGCGAACGAACTCATCATAGTTTTTGCCGGGGGCCCGGATATCCATATAAAAAACATAAGAGTTGGAATCGGGCAGGTGGTCGCGTGTCAGAATCGCCTGTTTGGCGATGTACATGCAGCAGACCCCTGAGCAGTAAGGACGATCAACCGACGGGTCGCGCGAGCCAACGCAGGCGATAAAGACTATGTCCTTGGGCTCCCTGCCGTCCGATGGGCGGCGAATGTGGCCGCCATACGGCCCCGAGGCGCTCAGGATGCGCTCGTACTGAAGGCCGGAAATAACGTCCGGGTAGCGGCCCGCGCCATACTCGCCATAAACCGAGTGGTCGAAAAGATCGTAGCCCGTCGCCACGACGATAGCCCCCACTTCCTCCGTAACGATTGAATCCTGCATATCGAAGTCGATTGCGCTCACGGGGCACAGTTTCTTGCAGACCCCGCATTTGCCCTTTGTGAATTGACGGCAATGCTTCGGGTCAATGGCGGCTTTCCTCGGAATGGCCTGAGGGAAAGGGATATTGATGGCTTTGGTTGCGCCAAGACCCACGTTGAAAGCGTCAGGCGCCTTTCCGGGGCATTTCTCCATGCAAAGGCCGCAGCCGGTGCATGCTTCCCAATCGACATAGGTTGCCTTTTTTCTGATTTGGACACTGAAGTTGCCAATGTATCCATTTATGGCTTCGATCTCGCTGGCAGCGTACAGAGTGATGTTTTCCTTTTGTGAAACATCCACCATTTTTGGGCCAAGGATACAGGACGAACAGTCAATAGTGGGAAAAGTCTTATCGAGTTGCGCCATCTTTCCGCCGATCGAAGTCCGCTTCTCGACCATTACAACATCGAGGCCGCCTTCGGCGCAGTCCAGTGCCGCCTGAATGCCGGCTACTCCGCCCCCTATAACCAGTACTCGCTTGTTGACCGGCATCCTGGATGAAAAAAGCGGCTGATTGAAACGCAGCTTGGCGGCTGATTGAAACGCAGCTTGGCCACAGCCATGCGAACCAGGTCTGCCGCCTTGCCGGTGTTGGCCACACGGTCTGTTCCGATCCACGAAACGTGTTCGCGGATATTGGCCATCTCGAACATGTACCGGTTGAGGCCCGCTTTTTCCACAGCGCGGCGGAATGTGGGTTCATGCATTCTGGGTGAGCACGCCGCAACGACAACGCCTTGAAGTTTATGCTCGCTGATGGCCCGCTGGATCTCCTGCTGGCCGGGCTCGGAGCACGTGTACATATAGCTTGTGGCATAGACGACATCGGCAAAGGTGAGCGCCTCCGCCGCCACCGCTTCGGTATCCACCGTCCCGGCTATATTGGTTCCACATTTACAAACGAACACGCCGATACGCATATGTTATCCCTCGAGATCCTGGAGCAGGCGGCCAGGGTTTACGAATAATTTATCCATGCCCAGCAGTTTCGGTTCGATCCCCAGGGCAAGCCCTATCAACTGTGGAATGTACACGACGCAAAGATCGAAAGTGCGCTTGTTGTAGCTGTTTACCTGGTCCTGGCGCAGATCGAGGTTCTGCTGGCACAAAGGACAGGCCACCGCTACTGCTTCGGCGCCGAGGCGGGCCGCCATATCCAGAATTCGCCCGCTCAGCTTGCCGACGATATCGTTGCGGGTGACGCCGTAGGTGGCCCCGCAGCACTCGGTTTTGTAAGGAAAGTCCGGAACCGTGGCGCCTGTGGCCTGGATCAGCAGGTCCATAGATGTTGGATTTTCGGGGTCATCGAACCGGGCCGCCGCCGCCGGTCTGGTGAGCAGGCAGCCGTAGTAAGGCACAACGACGTGCCCGGTCAATGGGCGCCTTATGGATTTTTGCACCCCTTCAACTCCGATTTGTTCATAAATGAACTGCAGCAAAGAAACGGCCTGGATGCGATCGTCGATTTCCATGCCGGTCAATTCCACAAAAGCCTCGCGCTTTTCCGGATGTCCATTGATTTCCAGCGCTCCCTTAAGCGATTTGAGGCATCCGGGGCAGGGGGTCATGACCAACTCGCAACCATGCTGAGCCGCGATGGCCAAGTTGCGCCCGGCAAGGGCAGCCGAAAGCATTGGATCATAAGAATGGGCAGGCGTGGAACCGCAACAGTTCCAGTCCGGAATTTCGACAAGCTCGATTCCAAACGCCTCGCACAAGGCGCGTGTCGATACGTCGTACTCGGCGGCCAGCCCCTCGAGGGAACATCCTTTATAATAGGCTACGCGTTTCACCAGGTTTCTCTTCTTTTAATTCGGGTTTGAGTGGTCAGTGGCACTCTGATATGGGGCGGTTACGCCTTAATTTGGCGCGTTCGAAAATCCCGGCGATTTCTTTCCGCCCGTTTATCCTGGGGGGTAAAAAGGAGAGTTTTCCCTTTTTAAGGACCCTCGGAGCAAGATCCATGTCTGTGAACGGCCGGCCCGCCCTGATGTTGTACACCGGGAGAAGTCCGGTTTCGAAGACACGCCCGAAGGTTTTTACCGATCGAAGGAACTCATCATAGAATATACGGATATCGGGTTCGGTAACGGTCTCTTCCCTGCGGGACATGATGCGCAGGGTCTCCATTATACGTGCAACATCAAGATCGTTGGGGCAGCGGGTGGTACATGCCTGGCAGTTTGCGCAAAGCCAGATCGAGCGGGAATTAAGCACGATCTCCTTTTGCCCCAGTTGGATAAAACGCATGATCTGGTTGACCGGATAGTCATAGACGAAGGTGTATGCGCAACTGGCCATGCAGTTGCCGCACTGATAACATTTGCTCACCTTCTGTTCGCTTGCTTCTTCGACCTGCCTTACAAAATCAGCATCAAAGGTTTGCTGGATCGAAATGGAATTGACTCGCTTCATCTCATCTCACTCGCATGGGGAATCGGAACACCTGGGAATTTGCTCAGTTGCTGCTTCCTTCGTAACCCAGGTCAGAGAGCAACTGCTCATAATCGTATTGTAACCGCTGATAGATACGGGCGTTTTCGATGGCGAAAGCGCACTGTTGAGCTATGGCTGTGACCAGGTTAATTTGGTTTTTAGTAAAAGAGGGCCGTTCCCCGGTAAAAATGCGGAGCACACCGATGAATCTGCCCCGGACCATCAACGGAACGGACAAAATCTTACGAACGCCCTCTTCGGCGCAACTGGCCGGGTATTGAACACGCGGGTCCGTGAAGACGTCGTCGATCACCACTGCCTCGCCTGCCATATTTGCAGCCATGCTTTTTGAAGCATCGACCGGGCCCTTGTCAAGGAATTCGCGGCTCAGACCATGGCTTCGCGCAACGTACAGATTTTGTGTTTTGGGGTCAAGCAGGCGGACTATGCAACCCTTGACGCCAAGGATCTCGGTAATCTTGGAGACCACCAGTCCCAAAACCTTGCCGATATTGGAGGTTGCGCTGATGGTGGTGCTGATTTCCTGAAGGATAAGTAAATATTTTCTCTCATGTTCGATGAGCGTGTCCAGGTGGTGTTTGCTGACAACGGACAAAATGCCCTGGCTGACCAGGGCCGTTGCGAAGCCAAGCTCCGGGACGGTGAATTCGTGCGGATCGTTTGAAAAGAGCGCCGCCATTGCAACGGTTTCATGCCCCACCTGAATGGGCAACACTGCGAAGGCTTGAATGCCTTCGATCATCATGAGTTCTTTTTCGGCCGTCACCTCATCGTTTTGAAGACTTGGAACGCAGATGGTTTTTCCAGGCAGCCGTGAGCATACCCAATCCGCTGTATCATCGGACTTACCGAACAGGAAGTGCTCGCTCAGACCGCAACTGGCAAGCAACTCCATTTGGTCGCTCTCCAGGCCTTTCATCTTGACGAAGCAGCCTTTGAGATCAAGGGTCTTTGCGACCTTTCCGGCAATGAGGCCCATCAGGCATTTGCTTTCAGCGCCGTCACACAGAATCCTGCTGACCTCGACAAAAGGCGTCAAATAATCGATTGATCGCATCCTGTTTCCCTCTTTTTTTCCCAGCAACAAAAACGTGGCGGACCCGCAGTTTAGAGTCTTATCTGATATGTGCGGATAGACGCTAATAGAGGAGTCAAACGTACCTGTAGATTATACTGAACTAATTGGTTTCGTCAACCCGAATGTGAAAAATAGGACACAGGACGGAAGACGGAAGACGGAAGACAGAGAAAATAGGACTGAGGTGAGAATATTCCAGTTGCATGGACCCGGGGCATGGGATATTCAGAGCTGAAAAGTGTTTAGGAGAAGTTGGGCTGCGGCGAAAACATTGTGGGCAATCGGGGGTGGAGTATATGCACTGGGGGTGTCCAAAATGTGGCCTGTTGAATCCTTCTGAGATGGCGTTATGCTCATGCGGCACGGCTCATAGGCGGACGTTCGAGGCTGATGAGCATACGGCGGAGACGGGGTCCCGGGCTGTCGATCCAACCTCGAAGGCGGACCCCGCAATTCCGATGCCCTCACCGGAGCTTTCGCTCGAGTTCCACGGTTCGGCGCGGGAGTATTTTCGGATTTGGATCGTGAACAAGTGCCTTACGCTGCTTACGCTTGGCGTCTTTTCGGCATGGGCGAAGGTACGCAGGAAACGCTATATGTACTCCCACACGACTTTGGGAGGCACTCCACTTCAATACTTGGGCCAGCCGATCCCAATCCTCAAGGGACGATTGATCGCGGCGACGGCTTTTCTGCTTTATTATCTGTCGAGTCATTTTTTCACTTCACTGCTGCCCTATGTCGTAGGGGCCGGAGCGGTCGCCGCGCCATGGGTGATGGTGCGTTCTGCAGCCTTTAACGCCCGTTATTCAGCTTTCCGCAACATGACGTTTCATTTTAACGGGCTCTATCCGGATGCCTTCAATGTGCTGTACGTCTGGGGTGTTGTCCCTGTCTTAATAGTTATATGCATCGTGGCGGCGAGGTTCGGCGGCAGGAGTCAAGTGGGCTTTGCAGTGGGCGTTACAGCCCTTATTTTCATGGTCTCGTTTCCCTGGTGGATGAAGCGGCTGAAAAAGTTCATCGTCGAGCGCTCTTCCTATGGCGGAAGGAAAGGGGCTTTTTCCGCCACTGGCGGACAGTTCTTCAAGATTTATTTTATCTCTTTTCTCATAGTGCTCGCCGTTGCAATCCCATCCGGCGCACTTGCTAACTACCTCGTTGGCCCCAAGAATTCGTTCTTTTCCTTTGCCTTGCTGGCCCCTATTTACCTCGGATATGTGCTGGCATTCGCATTCGTCCAATCGCGCAGCGGCAATCTGGTCTGGAACCACACCGTGCTTGGGCCGATTCGCTTTCAGTCCGCCTTGCGCTGCAGAGATTTGCTAAGACTTTACGTGACCAACGCGCTCGGCATAGTCGCTTCCTTAGGGTTGCTGATCCCCTGGGCCGTCATCCGGACGATGAAATACCGCGCGGAGACCATGCGGGTCATGCTGGAAGGGGAACTGACCGAATTTGAGGGGAGCGACCTCAGCATGGTCGGGGCGCTGAGCGCCGAAACGGTAGACATCTTTGAGATGGATTTTTCATTATGACCAGGGTTGAAGGTCATTACTACGATGGTTTGAATCCGGTCTGCGTGAGTGCTGGAATGGATTTTTCAGACCAGGAGGCCACACTGACCGCCGGGGCCGTTTCCGAGCGCTATGCGATTTCGCATCTCAGAATATCTCCTCGCATCGGCTCAACCGGCCGATTCATCACCCTCCCGAACGGAGGTCAATTTGCGTGCGCAGACTGTGTGTTCCTTGATTCGGTGCCCCAGGAAAGCCTGCTGGAAGGACCGGTCGCATGGCTCGAAGAGCGGTGGTATATCGCTCTGGCTTGTATAGTGATCGTTTACAGCACGCTTCTGGCTGGCTATTTCTTCGGCTTGCCGGCGGCCGCGACGCGCATTGTCGCCCATATTCCGATGCAGGCTGAGCAGCCGTTGGGCAAGCAGGCCCTTAGCTGGATGGATGGAAAAGGATGGTTTAAACCGACAAACCTCGACTTCGACACCCGGATACCTATAAGGAATGGTTTTGAGGGACTTTACAAAGATTTGCCGTCCAAGGATTACTACCGGCTCGAGTTCCGATCGAGCAAGGTTTTAGGCCCAAACGCCCTGGCTTTGCCCGGTGGCATTATTGTCATCACTGACGAAATGGTCAAAGTTGCGGCCTCCATGGAAGAAGTGATGGCTGTGCTCGCCCATGAGATAGGACATGTCGAGCTTCGCCATACCATGAGGAGTGTGCTGCAAAACTCCGTTGTTGGGGCAGCAACTGCCATGGTGACCTCCGATGCCGCATCGCTTAGCGTGGCTGTGGCCGGCCTTCCGATGCTATTGGCCCAAACGAAATACTCTCGCGAGTTCGAAGCTGCTGCCGATGATTATGCCTTCCGTCTGCTCAGGCAAAAAGGATACTCGCCCGCAGCCTTTGCTTCGCTAATGGAGCGGTTGGCAAAGAAGGATAAAAAGCAGATGGGCGTCTTCGCCTATATATCCTCTCATCCAATGACCAAGGAGCGGGTGGCGGCTGCCCGTGCGGCAGCCAAAGAAGTCTCAACAACCCCGGTGCGCTGACCAGGACTGTGCCGGGGCAAGAAGCAGCGCAGGAGGAAGGACACGATGAAAATCATTACCATTACCGTATGTCTGTTGATGCCATTTTTCATATTTTGTACTGCTGCGATGCCGCAGACGACCGAACCTCAAAGCAACGGGATTGAGTACATGAAGCCCCCCTTGAGTCAATCCCAAAATATCAGATGGGCACAACTGGTTGGCACATGGTTCGGCGACCAGCCGACTAAAGATGGCGGCAGGTACATGTGGATTAGTAATCGATATAACGATGGAACATACAAGGCACATTTTAGAATCACAGATGCCTCAGGCAAAAAGATGGAGAAAATAGAAGTAGGCGAGTGGGGCGTTGCAGGAGATATTGAATTCCTTATCTACAAAGGCGATCTTCAGGGTGACAAAGTAGTTAACGTGGATCCGACAGATCCTAATAATCGCGATGTTTACAAGATACTGAAACTTAACGACGAAATTTATGAATACGAATTGATCGATTCCGACATCAAATTCACTGCTAAAAGAGTTCCGGTGGACTTTAGCTTTCCGGAATAAGGTATTGGGCTGACACGGAGGATACGGATGCAAACGGAACCGCGGCGTAAGGAGCGGACCATGAAAACCTCACGGGAGATGGAACTTCTGCTCGAACGCATGCCGGTGGGCCGGTTGGCTGTCATGACTGCGGATGGTCCATATGTCATTGCCGTGAACTACTTGTTTTTTGAGGGCGGCATTTACTTCCATAGCGGACAAGCGGGCCGAAAGATGGAGGCGCTTCGGTCAGATTCCCGGGTGTGCTTTCTAGTAGACGATGTCGGACCCCAAGTTATTTTTGAACAGGGCTGCGGGATTAGTCAGATTTACGAAAGCGTCGTCTGTTTTGGAAAAGCCGAGGTGGTGGAAGGGCCGATAGAGAAGATGCTAATCCTGGAAAAAATGGTGCAAAAGTTCGTGCCCGAAAATAATGCTTTACCTCCCATGAAAGATCAGAACATCGAGAAAACCGCAGTGGTGAAGATTGTCGTCGAATCGATGAGCGGAAAGGCGAACGTGCTTTCTCCATCGCACACGGTTCTTCTGAATCGCTTTCACGTACAGAAATAGTTTCTGCGTTGAGGGCCGCAGGCGGCCGGACAATTTTTTCCTTCAGTTCAGGACAATTTTTCCCTTCAGTTTAGAATTAGTTCTGCCGATTTGAAGAGAGCACAGCTCATTTCAGAAAAGGAGAACGCAGTGTCCATAGTGCCTATGGTGGCTTCACCCACGTCGTCCGAAACGAGTAACCTGAGCCTTACAGGCATGGGTACGGGCATTGACTGGCAGAGCATGCTGAACCAGCTGACCCAGGTCAGTGAAGAGAGCCTGACACCGTACAATAATCAAATAACAACCTTGAACACCGAAGCCTCCGCATGGAGTTCCTTTTCGAGCCAGCTCAGCACTTTGAAGACGGCCGCGAACACTCTGGCGAGCCCCACGGCCCTGGACCTTTACAGCACCAATGAGACATCTGACTCGAGCACGAGCGCCTCATCGCTGCTTACCTCCTCCGCGTCCTCTACGGCCGGCATAGGTAGCTACCAGGTGGTGATCAACAATACGGCTCAAGCCGAGAAACTGGCCTCCGGATCGTTCTCCTCGCAGTCCAGCGCGCTCAATATTACAGGCGCCATCCTCGTGAACGGCCATGAAGTTCAGATTGCGTCCACGGACAGCCTGCAGAATCTGGAGGCTAACATCAATAACCTTGATACGGGCACTAAGCCCTCGGGTGTAACGGCGGCCATCGTGCAGGACACCCCGACCACATATCGGCTTGTGCTTACCAGCGACAGCACCGGCGCCTCCGGAATCAGCCTCCTCGATGCTGCGACAACGGACACGCTCGGGACCCTGGGGTTCAACGGAACCGGCACGGTCCTCAAAAACCAGGTGGCCGGAGGGGCCCAAAGCGATGGTTTGTCAAGCTCTTCAATGGGGGTCGCCGCCACTCTCGGAATAAGCAGCCTTTCCGGAAATGTGTCGATAAATGGGGTATCGGTCAATCTTGACCTGTCCGACAGTCTGACCACCATCGCAAGTGATATCAATTCGGCATTCCAGACAGCCGGTTATACTAACAACCCAGCTTCGGTTGTCTCCACAACCAATGGTTCCACTACAACCTATAATCTCCAGATTGCAGGCATGACCAGCTATACGGACCAGAGCAACGTGCTGCAAGCCCTGGGCTTGGTACAGGGAAACCGCGCCGATGTCGTAGGAGTTACCGGAAGTGTTGCGAATACTACGGATGGTAAGACTCCGATCACTGCGGCCACCGACATCACAAGCATTTATGGGTACAACACCTGGACCTCCGGAGACAAAATCACCCTTTCGGGAACGGCACACGATGGGTCTGCAGTGGGACCAACCGATTTCGCGATCACCCAGACTACGACGGTCCAGGATCTGCTCAACCAGATACAAACCACGTTTGGCAGCGGCGTCACCGCTTCTGTCAATTCAAACGGAAGCATCCAGGTAGTAGACAGCGCAACCGGCGCCAGCCAGCTCTCCGTTAATCTCCAGACCTCACTTGCAGGACCTTCAGGAAGTAATGCCGGGGTGCTGAATTTCGGGTCTTTCGGACAGGTCGGGACCGTCCATAGCTATGTGCTGCAACAGGGTGCAGATGCGGCATTCACCGTGGACGGCATGAGTATGACCAGCGCGTCCAATACAGCCACCAACGCAATCTCGGGCGTTACGCTGAATCTGCTTGGAGCTGACCCGAATACGACCGTGACGGTCAGTGTCAACCACGATGATCAGAGTATCGAAACCGAGGTCAACGCTATGATTAACGCCTACAACGGTGTCATATCATACGTAAACGGGCAGATGACGTACAATTCCAGTACAAACACAACAGGCGGACCTCTTTTCGGCAATAACGCCCTGGAATCGATAAAATCTCAACTTGAATCCTCAACATTGAGCCAGGTTGGCACGGGCTCTTTACAATATCTATCCCAGGCAGGCATAACAGCAGGTCAAAACGGGACTCTTAGTCTGGACACAGCGACTTTCGAAAGTGCGCTCTCATCGAATTTCCAGGATGTGGCCGCTCTTTTCTCAGATTCAGGCTCCAGCACCGACAGCAATTTTCAGTATGTCGCTAACAGCAGTTCTACACAATCCGGTACGTATAACGTTAGTGTCAGTCAGCTTCCAGGAACAGGTCAAAACATTGTCGGTCAGATTGACGGCGAAAATGCCACCGGCCAGGGGAATGTTCTTACCCTTGATGACTCCACCAGCGGGGCCAACGGCCTTTCAATAAGCTACACAGGCACTACGGCGCCGGCCAGCGCCCCTTTCACCGTATCCCGAGGAATCGCGAGTCTTATGAATAGCCTTGTGAATGGATTTACCGACTCGGTGAACGGGACTGTAACCACCCAGGAAGCCGGCTTGCAAACCAATATAACGGCGCTCAAAACTCAGGTAACCAACATGCAGAATAATATCAACTCGCAGACCGCAATGATGCAACAAGAGTTTATAAACATGGACACTGCCGTGGCCCAGTTGGATCAGATGCAAAGCTACCTCACGGTGCAACTGGCCAATTTGTAGAGGGAGGCATGAGGGATCGAGGAATGGGAAAGACTTGGTGCGAATTGGTAGTTTGCTTTTAATTCCGCAATTCCTAAATCCCTCGATTCCGGTGTTTGTTTTTAATCCTTAATCCCTTAATCTCTTAATCTGTTAATAACAGGGTAAACCTCCGGCTCTGCCGGGGGACTCGCATAGTTTGACATTTCCGGGAATATACCAAAATCTGCACATTGTGAACCGATGGGTGGCCCGGATAACTGGCCTAGTTATCCGGGCCACCCGTGAATCATCGGTGATCCCGGATGAACTGTTCCCCCCCTACAGGACTACAATGTTCTAGGGGTGCCACCTTTTAGGTGGCCATGGTTTACAACAGCTTTGAGCGGTCCAAGGTTTCTCAGGCCTCCGGCTTGGCCGGAGGTAACTGACTCCTAAATCTCTAAATCCCATAATCCCATAATCCCTCATAGTGAGGTCCTGGTAGCAGGGCAACAGGTCCGAAAGTTGGCCGCGGTGAGTTGCGGCCATGGTTTGGGAGCCGGGCAGGCGTTAATCCGATAACCCGGAACCCATCAATTCGGGCAAAAAATTTGACACCTGCAGGCAGTTTTGACAGCCGCTACTGTTTGATAGCCGCTACTGTTTGATGGCCGCTACTGTAAAAGGTGTATTTCGTGTAATTTCCCCCTCTATATTGTGGGTGTATGACTACGGCACTGTATGCAAGACCCTACATGTTTCAAGTTATTTTATGGGTTTATTACATTTGTGTAATTCAAAATTGTCCGTTGACGCTGAACGCCTGCCCTGCGAGGAATCCGAGGCAATCCCGCCGGGGGGTGATTCGCCTGGAATACAGCGCCAGGACGTGTACTATGACAGTTGGCATCGTCCTTGCTACATCCTTTCGGCAACAACATTCCTTCAACAAACACAAAACTAGGAAAGTCGAGGAGAAGAACAACCGGCCCTTGAGTTGGTCGTGGTCTTAGATGCGGCCAATAGTTGGAATCGGGACGGATTTGTCTTCAATGTTCTCAGGCAGAGGACTGTCCAAGCTTTCCAAAGCTGCCACTGGCTAAGGATGGATGTATGTCACAGCATTTTAAATTCACAAAAACCAGTTCACTAAGATTTCGCATGAGTTTAATCTTCATTCTCGCGATATTGCCTTCAATGCTTTTTGTACAACATGCCTGCTCCGGTCAGGCCGCCGTCGCATGGACCGCGGACACAGATACGGCCGTGACGGGCTACACTGTAGGTTATGGCACATCGACTGGAAACTACACCAACACCTTAAACGCGGGTAACACCACAACCGCCACGCTGCCAAGTCTGTCTTCATCGCCCTACTACATTGCCGTCGCAGCTTACGACGCCAATAATAACAAGAGTAGTTACTCGTCGGAGCTGGTGGTTGAACCGCTCACTGCGACTGCCGGAACAGGCGGATCGATATCCCCGTCTGGAAGTTTTTTCGAAACCCAGGGGTCGAGCCAAACTTTCACTATTACTCCCACTACAGGCTACCAGGTATCCGGAGTGACAGTGGATGGGGTCTCGGTCGGAGCGGTCACCACCTATACGATATCCAATATCACCGGCAGCCACACCGTCGCGGCCACATTTGCGGCGGCGACGACGAGCTATACAATAACGGCAACGGCAGGCGCAAACGGCTCCATATCGCCTTCCGGTGCGGTTACTGTAAATTCCGGGGCAAGCCAAAGCTTCACCATTACTCCCGCTTCCGGCTGCCATGTATCCACAGTGACTGTGGACGGGGCATCGGTTGGAGCGGTCACCAGCTATACGTTTTCCAACGTGACGGCCACCCACACCATCGCGGCGACATTTGCCACGGCGGCGAAATATACGATCACGGCAACGGCAGGCGCAAACGGCTCCATATCGCCTTCCGGTGCAGTTTCGGTAAGTTCCGGTGGAAGCCAGAGCTTCACCATTACTCCCGCTTCCGGCTACCATGTATCCGGAGTGTCTGTTGACGGGGCTTCGGTTGGAGCGGTCACCAGCTATACGTTTTCCAACGTGACGGCCACCCACACCATCGCGGCG
>OMOE01000004.1:0-13887 GCA_900290365.1 Syntrophobacter sp. SbD1
AAGGCGGCGGCAGGCCTGGCTGCGGTCCCACCGCCCGCCGCCGGAGGTTTGAGTGGCCAACATGGCCGGCGGTCCCACCACCCGACTTCCGTCTTGCACGTCGTTTGCTTTTTGGGGTAATGTGGCCGAGTCATTTATCCACAATTTATCCAGAAACTTTTGGCCGGATTTTACCGTGATTCAGCGCTTTTTGAAAAGACTTTTGGAAAATCGGCTAAGGGATTTTGAAATTGCCCATCACGCTGAATTTCCGGCTCAGCCGCCTATTTTCGGCAAACTCTCCTCTCCGCTTCCGGAGCCCATTCAAAACGCTTTGTTAAAGCTCGGCATATCTGCTCTTTACAATCACCAGACAATAGCTCTGGAGCTCATCAGGTCGGGCCGGCACACCGTTGTGTCCACACCGACATCCAGCGGAAAATCGCTTATATACAATCTGGCGGTGGCGGAGGCGCTGGTCCGCGATCAGAGCGGCCGCGCGCTCTACCTTTTTCCAATAAAGGCGCTTGCCCACGACCAGTTGGATTCACTGCAACAATTCTTCGGCGCCATCGGCGGCGAGCCGCCGGGGGCCGGGATTTACGCTGCCGGAAGCACCGCTGTCACCAGCATGCGCCGGGACGGCGGCGGGCCCATCAGATCAGGCGCAGGTGAGTCGGCCGAATGCGACCCAAACAGGACGGACCATGGTTCAACGGCAAATGGGTGGGAATCCAAATGCCCCGCCGCCACCGAAGGCAGCGGCGAGTTAGATAGCGTAAATCCTGGCCGGCGATCCCACCGCTCCGGCCGGTTCGACGCCTGCATCTACGACGGGGATACCACTCCTTACCAGAGGTCCAAGATCCGTCAGCACCACCCCCATGTTCTTCTAACAAACCCCGATATGCTGCATTACGCCCTTCTTGCTTACCACCACAAATGGGAGCAATTCTGGCAAAGACTCCGCTATGTGATCATCGACGAAATGCACACCTATCGCGGGATTTTCGGCAGCCACGTCGCCCAGGTCTTTCGGAGGCTGCGCAGGATTTGCCGCCACTACGGAAGCAGCCCGAAATTTATTTTGCTTTCCGCCACCATCGGGAACCCTGAAGAACTTGCGTCGCGTCTTACCGGGGTTGCTAGGGATGAAATAGCGGCTGTCAGCGAAGTTAGCGGCGCGCCCCAGGCGAAGAGGCATTTTGTATTCCTTCGCCCTGCCGAGAGCAGCATCGGGCACTCTGCGGGCACTGCGGCGCGCCTTATAGTACAGGCGGCCAAAGCGGGCCTTAAGACTATCGCTTTTACCCAGTCCAGGAAGCTGACCGAATTGGTGCACATGAGCGTGACGGAGATGGACCGGGGACTCCGCAACAAGGTCAGTTCTTACAGAGCCGGGTTTATGCCCGAAGAAAGACGGGTCATCGAACAGAAGCTGGCAAACGGATCACTTTGCGCGGTGATATCCACAAGCGCACTGGAGCTTGGAATCGATATAGGCGGACTAGACCTGTGTATTCTTGTCGGCTATCCGGGGACGGTAATGACCACCTGGCAGCGGGGAGGACGTGTTGGAAGGGCCGGCCGCGAATCGGCCATTGTACTGATCCCGGACCAAGATGCACTCGATCAGTACATCGTCAACCATCCCGGCCTGTTCCTCGAAAGCCGTTATGAGAACGCGGTAATTGACCCGTTCAATTCCGAGATCCTGAAGGCCCATATGCCGTGCGCGGCCGCCGAGCTTCCGATATGTTCATCCGATGAGGATTTTTTTGAAGAAAAATTCTCACAAGCTCTTAAAGAGCTTACCCAGTGCGGCCGTATTCTCCAAACGTTCGAGGGCGACCAGTGGATATGCGCCGCCACCGGCCCCCACCGTCTCATAGACATTCGTTCAGTGGGCCTCTCCTATACGATCACAAGGACCAGCAACGGCCATACATCAACACTGGGGAAAAACGAAGGGATCCGGGCGCTCAAGGAATGCCACACCGGGGCGATTTATCTGCACCGGGGAGAAACGTATACGATAGAATCACTCGATCTGCAAAACAAGGTGATCCATGCGACTCCCGTAAGTGTCCCCTATTTCACGCGGGCGGTCAGCTCCAAGGAAACCGAAATACTGGAGAATTTGGCATCCAAGCCTGCCGGAAACTTCATCATCCGGATGGGCCGTCTGCGGGTAACCGAGTACATAACCGCCTACGAGACCCGCCGTCTTTTCTCACACGAGCTTCTTTCAAAGAACCCGCTTGACCTTCCGCCGCAGACCTTCGAGACTGTCGGTTTCTGGATCGAAATCGAACCCATCCTGGAAACCAAAATCAGAAAAGCCGGCCTCGATTTTATGGGTGGGATTCATGCTATCGAGCACGCGCTGATCAGCATGTTTCCCCTCTTCGCAGTTTGCGACCGCAATGATATAGGCGGGATCTCGATTCCCATGCACCCGCAGATCGAAAAGGGCGCCGTTTTCGTCTACGATGGTTTCCCGGGCGGCATCGGACTGGCCGCACGCGGCTATGACATAATAATGCCCCTGATCGAGAGAACAAAAGAGCTTATCGCATCCTGCGGCTGCTCACAGGGATGCCCGGCCTGCATCCACTCGCCCAAGTGCGGATCGGGAAACAAACCGCTGGACAAAGCGGCTGCGATCGAACTTTTGAAATATCTTTCTGCGGAAAAGCAGCTCTGTGATGGTATCGAGCAACAGGGAGAAAAGGGCGAAAATGATCTTGCTTCCGGCTGCCTGACCTCTGAGTCCCACGGCGGAAAGGGCCGGGAATTCCGGATAGGTTTTTTCGACCTCGAAACCCAGAAGCTGGCAGATGAGGTCGGCGGATGGCAAAATACTCACCTTATGCGTGTATCGGTAGCCGTTCTGCATGAGGCCCCCGCCGGCACATTCAAGGTCTACCGCGAGCATGAAATTGCGCAACTCATCGAAGATCTCAAAGAACTCGATCTTATTGTCGGATTCAATATTTCGCGTTTCGATTACCGGGTCCTGCGGGCCTACACTCCCTTTGACCTGGAGGGACTCCCCACGTTTGACATCCTGAGCGAGATTCACAAAGGACTGGGTTTTCGCCTGGGTCTTGGACACCTCGCGCAAAAGACGCTCGGACGCCCGAAAGGGGGCGACGGCCTCCAGGCCGTAGCGTGGTTCCGTAAAGGCGAGTGGGAAAATCTCATAAAATATTGCACCGAGGATGTCGTCATAACGCGCGATCTTTTCAACCATGGCCTGGAGAAAGGTTTTCTTGTCTATAGCGATAAGAGCAGCCGCATGTTGCGGATTCAGACCCCCTGGAAAATCGCTGATCTCGTTTCCGCCGGGAAAAAGGTAAACGGGTAGTGGGTGTGCGGGAAGAAAAGCCAGGGGGTGACTTTTGGCTTCACTTTGATTATCCTGAGGGGAGCAATCGGGATTATCCGGTCATTAACACTCAGATCGAAAGGAAAACGGCTCAGGCGCCCAATGGCCTGTTGAGCTGAAAGAAGCCAAATGGGAAGCCCGGAAAACAGCCCTATCGAGGCGAAAGAAGCCGAGCAGCGCTTGTATCAGCCCTCATCGGATATGGAATGGTATGCCATCTATGTTCAGGTAAACCATGAAAAGGAAGTGGTGAAAAGGCTGGAAGGCAAGGAAGTGGAGTGTTTCCTGCCGGTTATGGAAAGCTGGAGTAAGAGGCGGGACCGCAGGAAGAAAATACAGCTTCCGATGTTTCCAGGCTATATTTTCGTTCACATTCTCCTCAACAGTCATGCGAACCTGACCATCGTAAAGACGCCCGGGGCACTCAACCTTCTGCACAACTCCCAAGGCCCGCTAACAATTCCATCTTTCCAGATTGAAAACCTTCAGACCGTGGTAAACTCGGTCCAGCCTCTCCAAATCCACCCTTACCTCAAAGAGGGCGATTGGGTTCATGTTGTGCGCGGTCCCCTTGCCGGATGCATTGGTATTCTCAACAGGGCGGACCCCAAAAGAGGCAGGTTGATCGTCAGCGTAGATATCATCAAGAAATCCGTAAGCGTTGAACTCGACCTCGAAGACGTGGAGCCGGCTCTGCCTTAGCTCTGCCTCCGGCAGAGCTAAGGCAAAAGTAAAAAGGCAAAAAGTAAAAACAAAACTCCTTCAGCCTTTTGCCTTTACTTCTTAATCCCCAGGGCCCTTATCTTCTTATGGAGGTGGGTCCTTTCCAGCCCTACCCTTGAGGCGGTCAAAGAGATATTCCAGCCGTTTTCTTCCAACTTTCTAAGCAGGTAGTCTCGCTCGAAACACGAGCGTGCCTCTTCCAGGGACTCACAGTGGAAATAGGCGGTTTCACCGTTTTCTTTGTGAAGGACATTTCTGAAATCCGCGGGAAGGTCGCCTGGCCCTATCAGGTTGCCCGGGGACATGATAATGAGTCTTTCGATGAAATTTCTCAGCTCCCTGATGTTGCCCGGCCAGGAATACTCCCGTAGAATCGGATATATGCTCTGATCGATCTTTTTTTTCCCGAATGCGCTCTCGCTTGCGATTTCATTTGCGAAATGTTCGACCAGCAAAGGGATGTCATCGAGCCGGTCCGTTAAAGGCGGCACAAAGATCGGAATCACGTTTAGCCGGTAGTAGAGGTCCTGCCGGAACCTGCCAAGCTCAATTTCCTTTTGCAGGTCCTTATTCGTTGCGGCCACGATCCTAACGTCCACTTCCACCGGATGAGACCCTCCGACCCGCTCGAAGACCTGCTCCTGAATGATTCGGAGGATCTTAGCCTGCGTCCGGTGGCTCATATCGCCGATCTCATCTAGGAAAAGGGTGCCTCCGTTTGCAGAGTCGAATTTTCCCTTGCGCTGTTCATAGGCCCCGGTAAAGGAGCCTTTTTCGTGGCCAAAGAGTTCGCTTTCGATCAGTTCCTCCGGAATGGCGGCGCAGTTTACTTCCACCATGGGGTGCGTATTTCGGCGGCTGAGATGATGAACCATCCTGGCAGCCAGTTCCTTACCCGTTCCGTTTTCCCCGGTAATCAGCACGGTTGCGTTGGTGGGTGCGGCGCGTCCAATCTGGTCCCGAAGATTGAAAACAGCCGCGCTTTCGCCTATTAACTTGCGGTCTGATTTTTTCCTCAGCAGGCGGTTTTCTTCTTCAAGGCGGGAAAACTCGATGGCATTTTGAATGGAAACGAGAACGCGCTCGATGGAGAGAGGCTTTTCAATGAAATCGAAAGCGCCCATCCGTGTGGCCTTTACGGCTGTTTCAATGGTTCCATGGCCGGAAATGATTATTACAGGTATCAGCGGATATAACTTTTTCACCTCGTCGAGAACTGTCATGCCATCGGCCCCCGGCATCCATACGTCCAAGAGGATCAGGTCCGGCGGGTCCTTCCTGGCCCTCTCCAGCGCCTCTTCGCCGCTGGATGCCTGGATCACCCCGTAGCCCTCGTCCTCCAAAATCCCGTTCAGGGACTGAAGAATGCTTAACTCATCGTCAACAATCAGTATCTTGTATTTCACTTTTTATTTTGCCTTTTTAATTTTTACTTTTGCCTTTTTACTTGTCTTCCTCACCCTGGCAATTCCACAGTGAACACAGTCCCGCGCGGCTCGTTTCCACGCACTCGGATGAAGCCGTTATGATCGGCGACAATGCTCGATACTATGGCCAGTCCCAGACCGGTCCCCTTTTCTTTGGTCGAATAATATGGTTCGAACACACTTTGCCTGTTCTCGGGGGCGATCCCTGGCCCTGTATCGGCGCACTCCAGCCGGGCAATCTTGAGGGCCGGATCGTATGAGAGGCGGATGCAGATTTCTCCTGTTTCCCCCCCGATGGCATGTACAGAGTTTTCCAGCAAATTGATGATCACCTGTCTGAATTGATCTCGGTCAAGTCGAAGCTCGGGCATCTCAGCATCTGTTTCCAGGCGAAATGAAATGGTGTTGAAATTGTGCCTGTAGAGGCCAAGCCCCTCCTCGGCAATTTCGTAAAGGCTGCATAGCTCCGGTTGCGCCCTGGGCAGCCTCGCAAACCGTGAAAACTCATTTACCAGGCTCTTCATATGGTCGACCTGCTGGATTATCGTGCGCGTGCATTCGTCGAAAACCGAACCATCCGGATCGAGCTGATCCGGATATTTGCGTCTCAGCCTTTGGGCCGAAAGCTGAATGGGGGTAAGAGGATTTTTGATTTCATGGGCGATTCGGCGGGCCACCTCCCGCCACGCCGCCATCCTCTGGGCCTTCTCAAGTTCGGTGAAATCGTCCAGCACGGCAACTATACCCATAAATTGGTCCTGGTCGTCTCTCAGGATCGACACCTTAACAAAAAGTGACATGGGCGTCCCAGCCACCTTAACATGTGCGGGCTTCTCGAGATATGCATGGCGGCCTTCCCTGTACGAGGTAATAAAGGCATTAACGATCTCCATATGGGATTGGTCGAGAAATTCAGTATAATGCTTGCCCTTCGCCCCTTCCGCCTTCAATCCGAAAATAACCTCGGCCGATTTGTTCATGGTCGTGATCTTACCCCGGGCATCGACACTGACCACTCCGGCCGCAATATTTTTAAGCACCACCTCCATGTAGCGCCGCCGGTCTTCGAGTTCGATATTCGTGCTCTGAAGCTCATTGTATGCCCGGTCCAGTTTTTTGCGGCCCTCGCTCAGGTCCTCGATCATATTGTTGAACGAAGCCATAAGCATGCCGATTTCATCCTGCCTGTCGGGATCCAGACGCACATCGAGGTCCCCGTCGGCTATTTGCTGGGTAGCGGTCAGGAGCTTCTGGATCGGTCCGGTAAGGTTTTTCGCAAGGTAGAACCCAAACCACACAGCCAAAAATACCGCCAGCATCGTGACGATCGAGAAGGTGATCAAATGGCTCTTCTTGAGGGGCTTGTTAAGCTTTTTGAGCTGCAGATAATTATCGTAGCCAGCAATAATTGAGCCCAGTTTGACGGCAAGCTCCGCCGGAAGAAACCGCACAGCTATCAGGACAGATCCATCCCCTGTAAGCGACTGCAGAGGTATACACGCGGCAATGGCGCTCTGTGAGCCGGGAAAACTGATGATCTTGGAAGCTGTGCCGCTCTCATTTTGGAAACTTCGCCTGAGCAGATCCTTATCTATTTCCTCGGTGGCATTCTGTCTGAAGCTCCATCGAAGATCGCCTGAAGAGTTGAACAGATATACGGCGTCGATTCTGGCGGCGAAAAGGAACCCGATGCCGGACTCAATTTGCTCCTTTCCTTTTTGCTCGGTAATCATCCGGGCGGCTTCCGGCACAAGCGCACGGCATTGAGAGACAAGATTGATTCTCTCCCGCTCCATGTACTCCCTGGCGAGCTGCACCGAATTCTCCAGTGAATCCTGGACCCTGGAGCTAAACCAGTTGTCCAGGGACGAGAAGATAAACTGGCTGGCAAACCAGAAAAGAGGAACTGCGGGGATGAGCGTAAGGGCAACAGAGGCGGCAACCAGCTTGGTTTTGAGCCTGTAGCCGAGAATGTTTCTTTTCCTCTCGAAAATGAGCTTTACGAAATTGCGCAACACCAGATAGGCCAGCAGCAACAGGAGAAGAACGTTCAGGTTGATGAAAACGACGAGCAGGATATTGCCAAACAGGGGCGCCTCTGCCTGAGGTTTAAAGAACCATCCCTGCACCAGCCCCAGCGTGAGGATGAGAACGAAAGCCACACAAACGAGAATTCGCTCCCAGAAGCGGCGTTTTTCAGCCCGTTTCTTATCTGTCTTGTCGGGAATATTCATGGCTTGCTTCAATATAGAAATACGAGGGTGTACCAATCCGTCTCGAAATCCCAAAGCGACACCCAGAAAAGGATATACCTGAAAAACAAAGGGAGCTCGACTTTTGAAAGCTCGGCTTTTACCCTCAGATAATACTCCTGGTCTTTTTTAAGCCAGCACGTTGGAACAACCGGAAGGTTCTCCACGGTGCTCATCCATTTTTTTGCTTCATCGAAGTTGCTGGTCACCAGAGTCTTTTGTGGATTCTCAGGCAAGTCAACCTGGAACTCATTGTTGAGACGGTTATATCTGATTGTATGCCGAAGGGAAAAATCGGCCATCTTTGACTTTATAAACATAGACGGCTTCTCTACGGACACAATGATTCTAAATGAGGCCGGCACCCCATCGAGGATAGCCTCTTCCATATCGGAATTAAAGCAATCGATCAGGTGAAAACTGACCTCCAGGTTCTTTCCATTCTTATCGATTTCGATGTTTGAAATCTCCGCCTTGTTAGGTGCAGAGGCGCAGATGGAGGGGCATGCAGTAAATACTGCGAGAAAAAAAAGGGATAAGAATTTCCTGTTGACCCAAGATTTCACATCATTTCCGTAAATATGCCGGACAACATGGCCGACGCGGGACTCCCGCCGCAATTAGACAGGAGTTCGCATATGTTTCGGGGATTCTAACGGACCACCCCGCCGAATACAAGTGAAATGAGGCAGAATTGACCCGCCCCTTGCTGCCACACCCTGCCCGGGAAAATCCCTTGATCCAACGTTGGCCTCGACATTCGATATCGTTTTCGGCACCTCTCGATTGCAAATTGACAATGCTGAAGGGAATGCATTATAAGTGCGTAATCACTTCGGGCAGATTCCTGGAGTGGGCAGAGGCGTAATCGCCTATCTTCATGAGAGGAGATGCTGATGGCTGGCAACATTATCGAGATTACAGACGGCAGTTTCGAACAGGAAGTTTTGCAGTCCGACCTACCCGTTCTTGTGGATTTCTGGGCCCCCTGGTGCGGCCCCTGTCGTGCTATTGCCCCCGTTGTCGAAGAACTTTCCGCCGACTACGCGTCCAAGCTCAAGGTCGTCAAGTGCAATGTTGACGATAACCCCAAAGTGCCGGGAAAATATGGAATCCGGGCCATCCCAACCCTCATTATTTTCAAGGGCGGCAACGTTAGCGAGCAGATCACCGGGGCTGTCGCGAAATCTCAGATTACCGCGGCGATCAATAAGGTTGTGGGCTAGCATTGCGATTCCCTCCGAAAATGCCTTGTCGGTTTATGGCGCAGACAAGTGGACAATTTAATGTAGTTATGTCGACGGCGGGCTGGCCGGCTTACAGCCCGCCTGTATAACATGGAGTTTTTATGGCTTATATTTCCGGTCGCTCAAGGTCGGTGCTCCACCCGCTGGGCCTGATAGTGATTTTTGCCGCTCTTTTGGTTCTAAACGGATGCAGCTCCCTCAATCTGAAAGAATATTACTTCGGAAACCTTTTTTCGAAGAAATCAAAGGCGATCGATAAGACCGCCGAACAACTCGCTCTTTCGGGTGCGGCCAAGCTCGAGAAAAAAGATTATCTCAAAGCGGCTGAGGACTTCAAGCAACTCAAGGAGCACTACCCCTACAGCAAATATGCGATTCTTGCCGAATTAAAGCTTGGCGACGCCTATTTCGGTGCTCGAAGCTACAACGAGGCGGCGATGAGTTACGAAGAGTTCGTGCGTCTCCATCCGCGTAACGAAGTGATCCCTTATGTTCTCTACCAGGCAGGACTGAGCCATTTCCTTACTTTCACCACCGTCGACCGGGACCCTGAAGACACTAAAACGGCAATGCAGACCTTCGAGAAGGTCATTCAAAACTTCCCTCAAACGGAATACGCCGCGAAATCCGAAAAGCAGATCATTGAATGTAAGAAGCGGCTCATTTCCCATATGTTCAGCGTTGCCAGGCATTATTATTTAAATAAACGTTACGCCGCCGCCAAAACGCGGCTCGATAACATTGTGCAGAACTATCCCCAGGCGATGGACGATCTTGGATACGGGCCCGCTGTTAAAAAAATGCTCGCCAAGTGTGACAAGGAAGTTGCGAAAGGGGACCCGAAACCCAGTATCTGGGTCCGGGCTGGGTTCTAATTGGAAAAATCCCGGCAGGGGTTGATTTTGTCGCCTAAGTGACTAGAATTAAAATTTGGAAAATATTTCGATTCTCAAGTTTAATAGTGAAAATTTGTTGACAAAAGGGACTGCTTTCCTGCATGTTGAATTTGGTTTAAAGAGGAGAGCGAACCTGCCTTTTTACCCCCGGACTGCTACAGGCGAATATTGAACAGAAAAAAATTATCGGACGGTCGATAGTATCCATTCCCGAACCCCTGTGTTTCATGTCCTCCGGAATAACTGTAACGTCCACTTAACCAGGAAGAAAAATCAATTTAGATTCTTAAATACCCCATTGGAGAATAGCCCATGCCTGATGCATCAGTAAATTCAGCCGAGACGGCCAACAACAAGGAACCCGTTCGCGAGCGGCGCAACGAGATGAACCTGGTCGAGCTGAAGAACAAAAATATCCGTGAACTCGTAGCCATCGCCAAGGCATACAATATCGACGGGGCAAGCTCGATGCGAAAGCAGGAGCTGATTTTTGCACTCCTTCAGGCCCAGGCGGAAATGAACGGCCTAATCTACGGCGAAGGTGTGCTGGAGATTCTTCCCGATGGCTTCGGATTTCTGAGAAGCCAGAACTACAACTATCTGCCCGGACCGGATGACATATATGTTTCACCCTCCCAAATACGCAGGTTCAACCTGCGCACGGGCGACAGCATCTCCGGCCAGATCAGGCCCCCAAAGGACAACGAACGCTATTTCGCCCTGCTCAAAGTCGAAGCGGTAAATTACGAGGACCCGGAGATAGCTCGGGACAAGATTCTGTTCGACAACCTGACTCCGCTTTATCCGGACCGCAGGTTCAAGCTGGAAGCAGACCCGGATAATCTGTCCACACGAGTCATGGATCTGCTCACGCCGATCGGTTCGGGGCAGCGCGGGCTTATTGTGGCCCAGCCAAGAACGGGTAAGACGATGCTGCTTCAAAACATCGCCAACGCCACGGCAGCCAACCATAAAGACGCATACCTGATTGTGCTGCTTATCGACGAACGGCCCGAGGAAGTAACGGACATGCAGCGAAACGTGCGCGCCGAAGTGGTTAGTTCCACCTTCGACGAACCTCCACAGCGGCATGTGCAGGTTGCCGAGATGGTGATAGAAAAAGCCAAGCGCCTCGTAGAACATAAAAAAGACGTCGTTATTTTGCTCGACAGCATAACCAGGCTTGCCCGTGCTTATAACAGCGTGGTCCCGCCCAGCGGCAAGATTCTGTCCGGCGGTCTGGACTCAAACGCCCTCCACCGCCCGAAACGATTCTTCGGCGCCGCGCGAAACGTCGAACAGGGAGGAAGCCTCACCATTATTGCCACCGCGCTCATAGATACCGGAAGCCGTATGGATGAAGTTATCTTCGAAGAATTCAAGGGCACAGGCAACATGGAAATCGTCCTCGACCGCAAGCTGGCCGACCGGCGCATTTTCCCCGCAATCGACATAAACAAGTCCGGGACGCGCAAGGAAGAATTGCTCATTGAGCCGGTGGATCTAAACCGGATCTGGATTTTAAGAAAGCTCCTCTCGCCTTTGAACCCGGTAGATGCAATGGAATTTTTGCTCGACAAAATGCATGGTACAAAAAATAATGCCGAGTTCCTGGCTTCGATGAACAGGTAATGCTATTGCAGAAGTGCGCATTGGGTTGTATAATTAAAAATTGGCCAATTATCCGCCCAGCCGTTCAGAGCGGGCGCGCTTTTATTGAGCCCGTCAATTGTGTATAATATCAGGAAGGAAAAGCGATGAAGGAGAACATTCATCCCCAGTATCACCAGACAACAATCAAATGCGCATGCGGCAACGAAATCCCGATAGGGTCCACCAAAAAGCAAATAAGTGTGGAAATATGTTCCAAGTGCCACCCTTTCTATACTGGAAAACAGAAGCTGGTCGATTCCGCCGGACGCATTGAAAGATTCCGTCGAAAATATGAAAAATTCCAGAAACCCGAGGCTCAGCAATAGTCCTGCCCGGGGCGTTCAAAGGCAAGAGGCAAAAAGTAAAAGGCAAAGGCAAGACACCTTGTCAGGCTTTTTCCTTTTGCTTTTTGCCTTTTTGCTTTGGTCGTCTTCCTTTCGGATTTTACCGGCTTATTTTTTGGCCGGATTGTCCCGGTTCAGCGATCGACTGAGCCGGCTTTGAGGTAAGCGAAAAAATGTTTCGCAGGCTTGAAAGCGTCATTCAAAAATTTCAAATGCTTGAAGAAAATCTCGGCGACCCGGTTCTGCTAAGCAACCAGAGGGACTATCAGCAGGTTGCCAAGGAACGGGCGGAACTCGCACCGATTGCGGAAAAGTATGGGCGCTATAAGAAGTTAAAAGAGCAGTTGCAGGAAAATCAGACCCTCTTTGAGCGGGAAGAAGACCCGGAGATGCGAGAGATGATCCGGGATGAAATCGCCAGCCTTAAGGATCAGCTCGATGCAACCGAAAATGAGCTGAAAATCATGTTGGCCCCGAAAGACCCCAATGACGACAGGAATGTCATACTGGAAATTCGGGCGGGAACCGGAGGTGAGGAAGCGGCCCTTTTTGTCGCCGACCTTTTCCGGATGTATTCACGCTATGCAGAAATGCGCAGATGGAAAGTGGAGATACTGGATTCAAACCCGACCGGTATCGGAGGGTTCAAGGAAATAATTGCTTCCATTAACGGTAAGGCCGCTTACAGCAGGCTGAAGTTCGAGCGCGGGGTCCACCGTGTGCAGCGGGTACCCGCTACTGAGAGCCAGGGAAGGATTCACACTTCCGCCGTCACCGTGGCTGTGCTGCCCGAAGCGGAAGAAGTGGACGTTTTCATAGACCCAAACGATATTCGGGTGGATGTATTTCGTTCCTCGGGGCCCGGAGGCCAGAGCGTCAACACCACCGATTCAGCCATTCGCATAACTCATATTCCCTCGGGACTGGTAGTGATCTGCCAGGACGAAAAATCGCAGCATAAAAACAAGGCTAAGGCCCTCAAAGTGCTCCGCGCCCGCCTGCTTGACTCGATGCAGCGCGAACAGGACGCCAAGATCGCCCAGGATCGCAAAAGCCAGGTAGGAACGGGAGACCGTAGCGAAAGAATCCGCACATACAATTTCCCCCAAAACCGGATATCCGATCACCGGATAAATCTTACCCTCTACAAGCTCGATGTTATTCTGACCGGCCTGATGGACGAACTAATAGAGCCGCTAAATACATATTTCCAGTCCGAAGCCCTTAAAGGCTCGGCCTAGAGGTAATATGACCGGAAAAACGGCAATCTTTTTGTTTATCGCGATATTTGCAGTGCTGGCCGGAACCGTCGCTGCCGAAGAGCTCTTCGGCATTGAGGTTTATCCCGGGGCAAAGGCCGATCCGGAGACAACCAAATTTTTACAGGAAAACCTCAAAGTGAATGGGGCCGCATTTCGTACGAACGACCCCGTAGAAAAAGTGACCGATTTCTACAAAAACCAGCCGAACCTGAAAGCCATAGGGATCCTGGATGAATCCGCAGTGTTCAAAAAGGGGGACAGCGTTGAGTTGACTATCCAAAACCCCTGGAGGGATATGAAAACGTCAAGGACCAACAACGACACCCTCATCTCGATTGTAAGCCAATAAGCTCCGGACTCCTCGTCATACAGACTTCACCGATATTCCAATTTTGATTTAAGTTCCTGTTATCTTAGGCCGATAGCTATCCTAGCTCCCTGTTGTTCTAAAATCGGCTCGCGACCCGTGACCCGAGGGTTGAAGGCAGCCAATTAGAAGTGGGCAATCACGAATGGGCAAAGTCCCTGTTTAGGCGTTCGCAATTTGTAAATCCAGATTCTCATCTGAGGCGATGGGCAATTGAGACGAAAAAGCATATTCCTTTTTTGCTTCCATATAGTGTGCATGCTGTTTGTGATGTCGGCATCGGCATTGCAGTGGACCGGGAGCCAATCCTCCATCGCAGGGATCGTGGAGCCGCCAAAACGGCAGG
>OMOE01000004.1:13897-16758 GCA_900290365.1 Syntrophobacter sp. SbD1
CCGCCAAAACGGCAGGCGGATCCCTGCCCGGCCGGCCTGGCGCCGGCCGCACGCTCTTTATCCGCCAGGAAAGCCGGAAAGACGTTCGAGATCGTGCCTGTCAATTTAGAGCAGACGCGCTCCTTGGTCGAGCAGGTGAAGATCAACGCCTACCCGGGCAAGGATCTCAGCCAAATCAGCCTGCTTCAGGCCGCCGGTATCTTCTGGAAATGGACCCTGGCTGCTTTCATCGGCTTTATTATGATGGTGGGAGCGACTGCGGCTATCTTGAGGCTCAACAGGCGCTTCTCGCATTCAAACGAACTATTGCGGACCGAAATCATTTGGCGGCAAAAGGTCACCAGGGCGCTTGAGGAATCCGAGCAGTTCAACCGGACAATTGTTTCCAGCGTTGGCGATGGTCTTTTTGTTTGCGACAAGTTCATGCGCTTCCGGATCTGGAACAGGCGCATGGAAGATATGACCGGGCTAAAGGAAGCCGATGCCCTGGGGCGGTCGGCACGCGACGTATGCACCTCGATTTGCGGCCACCGTATCGACACTTTTCTGGAAAAAGCGCTTGCCGGAGAGACGATCCTCTCCGAGGAGATCCGGATCGAGGCGCCCCAGACCGGCCGTACGGCATGGGTAGTCGGCTCTTTTACACCCCACGTCGGAGCCGAGGGCGAAATTACGGGAGTGGTGGGTATAGTCGCCGAAATCACTCATCGAAAAACCGTCGAGCAGGAGCTCAAAGCGTCGAACGACCGTTTCACCGCCGTCATGGAAGCTCTCGATGCACTGGTATACGTCGCGGATATGAAGACTCACGAGTTGCTTTTCCTGAACCGGCACGGCCGCAAGAACTGGGGCAATGTCGTGGGCAAGGTCTGCTGGCAGGTGCTGCAGCCCAACCAGAGTGGACCCTGTGCATTTTGCACAAACGAACGTCTCCTGGACCCAGAGGGAAAACCGACAGGTATCCAGGTTTGGGAGTTCAGGAGCACGATCAACGGCAGGTGGTATGAGTGCCGGGACCAGGCAATTCGATGGACGGATGGCCGATACGTTCGCCTGGAGATCGCAACGGATATAACGCAGCGAGTGCGGGATAAAGAACAACTGGTTCAACAGAACCGGTTTCTAAATAATGTTCTCGAGTCTCTCGCTCATCCTTTTATAGTGATAGACGTCGATGATCTGAGCGTGAAGATGGCCAACAGAGCGGCCGGTGACGACTGGCAGGGACTCAAATGCCATCAGCTCACGCATCGCTCTGAAAAAGCATGCGGAGGAGATGATCACCCCTGCGTGGTGGAGACCATCAGGCGCACCGGCCAGCCCATGGTAGTCGAACATCTGCACTACGACTGCCGCGGGGAATTGCGAAACGTCGAAGTGCACGGCCATCCGATAGTCGATGAGAATGGCCGGGTCATTCAGGTCATCGAGTATTGTCTCGACATAACGGACCGCAAGCGGGCGGAGGATCAACTTCAGGAAAAAGAGGAATACCTGCGCACCATCATGACTACTATTCACACGGGAGTTCTGATAAGTGAACAGGAAACCGGCAGGATCGTCGACATAAACCCCTTTGCGGCCGAACTTATCGAGGCTGATTCGCGATCTATAATAGGGCGGCAGTGTGCCGCCTTCCTGGAAGAATCGCCGGGGAAAGATAATTCCCTTCACGACAAAAGGGCGGGCAAGAACGGAAAGTTGAAGACCGCGAAGGGGCAGACCCTCAGTGTACGCTTGTCCAAGGCGCAAGCCTCTGTCCGCTCTGAGCGATATACTATTCACAGTTTCACCGATATTTCAGACCTTCGTGAACTGTTCCACAGGCAAAGCGTCAGCACTGAATTGGCCAAGGGTCTCCTCTCCCTGGTCAACCCCGGCCTCGACCGATACAAGGCCATCGACGAGCGCACGGGCCTTCACGTTGACGCGATCTCGCTTCCATGCCTGTCGGCGGGCGGCGATCACTTCTTCGTTCGCAGTCTTCACGCCAACGGAGTAAGCGGCCCTGACGCCTCCACCTACCTGAGCATCAAGGACCAGAGTGGACACCAGGTGAACTGCATTTTACGAAGCATCTTTACCGACCTGGTTCATAACAGCCTGATACGGGACGAACGATCTTCCGAATTCGAGCAAAGCATTGAAGCACTCAATGACCGGCTTATAAGAGGCGGAATGTTTGCCGGGGAAGATTTCCTCACAGCCATGGTGGCTCGAATAAGTCACGATTCTTTGAACATGCGCTACATTTCCTGCGGGCACCCTCCGTTTTTGCTCATACGCGGCAACAGCGTCGTGAGTTTTCCCGAGATCGAAGGCCCCGGCCGGAATCTCCCCCTCGGGACTATCGAAAACATCCGCGTTTCGGCCGGCGATATCGGCCTTAAGGTCGGCGACAAGCTCCTCTTCTATACCGACGGTCTAACCGAGATGCCCCTGGAAAAACGAGGATGGCAACTCTCCGCAAAGCATCTCGAAGATATAGTATCTGAACTGATCGAGCGAAAAAAGGTCCGCAGGGTCGGCACTCTGATTCGGGAGTTACTTGGTGAGGTTGCCGGCCTGAGCAGCCAGCAGGTCGAATATCCCGATACCAACACCTCCGCCGATGACGTGACACTGATTGGTCTTGAGATAGAAGACTGCTCGCAGGGCTATGAGAAAATACTGACCCCCTTTGATACCGAAGGGATTTGCGGACAGATTCGTGAACTCTCCAGTCTCATTTCGGGCCGGTGGAAAGAGGCTGGTTTCAACGATTGCGATCAGCGAATTCGTATAGTGCTCGAGGAGGCCGTTCTCAATGCATGGAAAAACGGCCACAACGGACGGGTTGACAAGCCAATAACGGTTCGCTG
>OMOE01000090.1:0-5412 GCA_900290365.1 Syntrophobacter sp. SbD1
ATTACTGATCATGCTCGTTCCGGGCACCGCCGCACCTCAGGAGCAGAAGGAACCATCGTCAGGGCAACAACCCGAACAAACCGTTGCTGAACCGGCTCAGCCGCAGTCCGAACCAACGGGTACGACGAGCGGGACGACTGGCGGCGCCAGTCAATTGCAGGCTGCACCGCCGAAGGTTGAGCCGCAGGCTGCAGCCCCCGCGGCGGGAAACGCTACTCCCGCCAGCGAGGAAAATACTGAATACGTCATTAAACAGGGCGATACGCTCTGGGACATTTCAAATACTTACCTCAAAGATCCGTTCCTGTGGCCGATTATTTGGAAGTCAAACCCTTCCATCGCAAACCCGGATAAGATTTATGCGGGGAGCAAACTTGCAATCCCGAGCATCGCTCCTCTCGAACAGGCCATGCAGGCACCTTCTGAAGAAGCGCCGAAAACGCAGCTCGTGGAAAAGCAAGCACCGGTCAGTGAAGAAGCCAAAGAACCTGAAGCGAAACAAACCACCGAGGCAGCAGTATCGCCCGCTCCTGAGCCGGTGCCGGCGGAAGGGCTGGAATCGGCCCTTGCAGTGCGGCCGCGGCAGGTGCAGCCCGCGGAAGAAAAGACTGGAGGAGGCAACAGGCTTATCCTTCCTGAAGAACAGGTCAAGCCGATCATTGACAAGTATGCCATGCTAAGCGCCGGCTTCGTAAATGGCATGGAAAGCGCCGGTGTCATCATAGGTCATGCCGGAGAGGTACAACAGGCCACCTTCGGATATGACGACTCCGTTTATGTTAAGTTCGACTCACCGGGGAATGTCAATATCGGAGATAAATTCCTCATTTACGCGTCCCAGGGGACTGTCAAACATCCCCGGACAGGGAAGGATTACGGACAGCTTATCCATGGTCTCGGCATACTGCGGGTCACGGCCAAGGACCCGTCTACTGAAGTGTGCACTGCGCGAATCACACTTTCCTTTGATACCATCGAAAAAAACAATCAGTTGACGCCTTACCAGGAACCGGCGCTGGTCTATCCCTCCCCGGCAAAGAAAAAGGATATCTCCGGATACGTTCTGGCGGTGGAAAATCAGCGAGCCATCGTCGGTCAGATGGATTTCGTCTACATCGACAAAGGGAGTGCAGACGGTGTTGATCCCGGAGACAATTTCGTCGTCTATGCCGATACGGTAAAGGCGGGAGAACCCAGGGTAAAAATCGGTGAAGTGCAGGTTATCATTGTAAAGGAGCGCTCTTCAACGGCCGTTGTTCGCAGGAGCACCGATACCCTGATCACTGGCAATGCCGTTGATTTCGAAAAATAGGATCGTCCCTATTCCCCTTCCTGGTTCAGTTGAATACTGGCCAGGAGCTCATGCAATTCCTGCTCGTCGAGACGTGACGGCCCGGAGATAAAAAAATTTATTTCCTTCCTCTCTTTGCCGCCGACGAGCATGATATGTGTCAATTCTCTTCCTTTTTTGCTGCCCTGCGTTATAAAGCCGCCGATTGCCTGCTGACCCACCATAAAGATCCGGATATCCTTCATGCCCGCCAGGGCGATGTCTTTCAGCACGAGGGGAATAATGCCGAAGCGCGCGTTATAGGAATGCTCCAGAACGTCGGCATAATCACCCATACCGGTCGCATACCGGAATATTTTCCTGCGTACCGAAGAAGTCGCAATCCAATTCGCAACCACGTTTATTTCAGTCCTTTTCACTTCCCGGTCCTCAAAAAATGTTACATCATCTTCCGTGCCGAGCTTCCGAAATTTGTGCGGCAGACGGAAGGAAAAATCTCCGACAGTAAAACTGTTCGCCTTTGATTTCGCTCCCCCATCACGAATTGTCTCGAACCTTTGCGGGACGATGCCTACCTGTGGATGGCGGGCGTACAAATAACCGTCAAACCCTGCGGTTGCGAGAATCAGAATCGACGCGATGAGAAACACAGATTTCCAATCGGCGTATGCTCGCTCCCTGATTACGAGCCCTGGTATGCGCTTCATGAGTTCTTCGACGAGACGCGCTTTTGCATTCCGGTCGAGCGCCGAGACCAGGGCAATGCGGTTAAACTTTCCCCGTTTGACATGAACTTGCAGCAGACCGGCGGTCTCGTTCAGTTCCATAAGCGTTATGGCACTATAGGGAACGGGCTTGCCCACGGGACGTGTAATGACTCGGCCCTCATCATCAAATGAGAAACCGTCTGTCCGCGCTATGAGGGACGTGAAGACCGGAAGCATGATGAGAGACAGCGCCATGATCGTCAGGAAGACATGGATCCAGAGCGCGCCCATCAGGCAGAGTGACAGCAGCGGCGCCATCACCAATACATAAAGAAACACGTTCTTCAGAAGCAGCCGGCCGTTCCCCTTAAACTGAAGGTCCATGGTGTTTCTCCTGTGCTGTGAAAGCCCTTTGCTTCACTGCTCGAACCGTTTTCTTATTTCACGATCACCGATGCATGGGGATCGAAAGGATTCATCCGTACGGCAAGGGAGAACAAATAAGGATACTCGCTTTTCAAGTGTTTCATGTAGGCGAGCCATTCCGTGATAAGCAGTACGTGCGCCCGTTTGATGTCGCCGGCAATATGGATGGCGTCGGCCGGGGACAGTTCGTTCAGATTTTCCCGCGAGGCCAGCTCCTCGGTCAGATGAAAAACCGCCCAGAGCAGCTCGGTGAAGGTTTCATGTTCGAGAAGGTTTGGGTTTTCCAGAAGCCTGAGTAAAAAATCCCGTTTTGTGGCGAGAAAGTGCTTCAAGGCGACAAGGTCGGTTTTCGCATGATCGATTTTGCAGTCATAGATTGAGACAATGCCGGCCGCTTCACGGAATTGCCGATCTGACCACTGCCCCGTCACCAGGAGGTCCTTTTTCAGTGCGTCCATATTTTGATCGAATCCGGAAAAAAGTTTGAGGAGGCCAGTCCCCGCTTCACTGAAAAAAGTACCGATGACCATATTCATCTTGTTCAGCATAGCCATTTTTTCACGCATGTTCAGCATCTGATTCAAGATTAGCGTCACAAGGAGGACCTGGATAGGGATAAAGGCAATGTCCTGGAGCAGATAAAAAAAAGTGCTCCGCGCATCGCGAAAAACGACGATTTGAATGGTGTAGAGAGATACCGATGCCAGGATGAGGGATATTCCGAGAATAACCTGCCATTTGTACTGCTTCATTCCATTCTGTTCCTTTCACCTGTCCGCGATGGTGTTTATTCTATCAGAAATGTCCCCCCGCGCGAAATTGTCAGGGCAGGCATTCAAGAAAAAAAAGGCCGTCGGAGACGGACTTTTCGGAGCGGTCGTGCATCGTTTTTTTTATTTCATAAAGGAGAAGAATCCATTGAAAAAGTACACAAGGCCGAGAACCCCTGACAGCATACCGAAATACCAGAAAAACTTTTTTTTCATCAATGCCGCGATCGATGAAAGCAGGATCGCGATCTGGAGGAACATAGCGGCCAGACCAAAGGCGCCGGAATGCTTTTGAGCTTCGTCGCGGACCGCCTCAAGCGACTTGGCGGTCTTCATGATCTCGGCCTTCTCGTCTTCATATTTATTTATCTTCTCCGCATAACCGTCGATTTTTTTCTGATAGTCCGCGGCCAGAGAACGGGATGCGGTCCCTTTCAGGACCTTTATGTCCATTTCGAGCTTTTCCCTCTGGAGTTCATATAAATATCCCTTGACGCTCTTGGCCTGATAAAAAGCCCACTGGTCCGAGGCCTGGGACTGGGACATCATCGCCTTTGATCCGTAGCCGCCACCCTTGAGCGTAGAGAGCGTGGCGCAGACCGCGAAGATGACCGTCGTGAGCGCAAGGTAATTGAGCCAAAGTTCTTTCTTTTCTTCCGCCATGATGAAACCTCCAGGACAATAAGTCCGTATGAGTAACGGCACATAGTACCGAAATCAGGTTGATTAGTCAATAGGTTGCATGTCCTGAAGGGAGCGGGTCTGTACATTGCAATCTCAGGGAATTCCTGCTACATTTTAATTGACGCGAAAAATCGAAGAGGAAAGGACAGCCAGATGATCATCGGCGTTCCCCGCGAAATCAAGATTGAGGAGTTCCGTGTTGGAATAACGCCCTTCGGTGTGCAGGATCTTGTGCAGGCAGGTCACAGGGTACTCATTGAAACCAATGCGGGAGCTGGCAGCGGCTTTCCGGACGGTGATTATCGAAAAGCCGGATCGGAAATCGTCGACAAGAAGCAGGTATTCAGCCTGTCTGAGCTCATCGTTAAGGTCAAAGAGCCGATTCCGCAGGAATACGATTTGTTCACGGAAGAGCAGGCGCTTTTCACCTACCTCCACCTTGCCCCAAACCGCGAACTGACTGAGGTGTTGCTCAAAAAAAAAGTAACCGGTATTGGCTATGAAACGCTCACGAAGGACGGTATCCTGCCCCTTCTCGCCCCCATGAGTGAAATCGCCGGCAGGATGGCGCCGCTCATGGCTGCCCATTATCTCCAGAAATTCAAGGGAGGCTCGGGCATTCTCGCGACCGGCGCGAGCGGCGTTAAACCAGCCAAGATCGTGATACTCGGAGCCGGGGTAGTGGGTACGAATGCGGCCCGCGTCGCGTCGAACCTGGGAATGGAGACCGTGGTCATGAACAAGGGCACGGAGCGACTTCAAAAAATCGACGAAATGTTCATGGGACGGGTGGAGACCCTTCCTGTCACGGCCCAAACGATTGCCGAGGAAATTAGAGCCGCCGACATCATCATCGGAGCAGTGCTCATTCCCGGCGCCAGGACCCCCATTCTGATAACACGTCAGATGCTTGGGACCATGAAAACAGGCTCGGTGATCGTAGACGTGGCCGTGGACCAGGGAGGTTGCATCGAAACATCCCGTCCCACCACGCACGACGACCCCGTGTACGCGGTGGACGGCATTATCCATTATTGCGTTGCGAATATGCCAGGCGCCTATCCACGGACATCAACGCTGGCACTCACGAACGCGACACTTCCTTATGTTAAGATCATCGCAGCTGAAGGGATCAGGAAGGCGGTACAGACGGACCCGATCATCCGGAGCGCGCTGAACACCTATCACGGAAAGATCGTCAACAAGGCTTTGGCGGAATCTCTGAGGTTAACGAGCGGTTAACGCGGGAACGACATTCGTGAGCAGGCCCCGCAGTTTAACATAGAAAACAAATTTTCCTCCCGCCTTTCCGGACTAGTGAGCGGAGAACACTTTTTCAATGTCAGGTGTGGCCTGAACCAGCTTGTCTCCAACTTTGCTTAAATCCTCGTCGGTTACCGAATATTTCTTCAGCAGCGCATCGAAGTTGCCAGACCAGATGCTGTCACCTTCCTTCCGGGAAACGAATCTTCCCGCAAGCGCATCGGCAAGCGCGACCACGGCTGTTGTTTCCTTTTGCTCCAATGCAAGCTCG
>OMOE01000090.1:5422-7589 GCA_900290365.1 Syntrophobacter sp. SbD1
CTCGATGAGCCAGGCTCCGGCATCCGCGTGTGTGCAGCCGAAAAGCGTCTTCTCCCATTCGAGCAGATCGTCTCCCGGTGCGATGGAGATGAATTTTTTCTGGTCCATGCTGCAGAAAACCACCCGGCCGATGTCGTGCAGAAGACCGGCGAGAAAACACTCTCCCGGAATGGTCATGGGGATGAGATCGGTGAGTACTGAAGCAAGAAACCCTACTTCATATCCGTGGACCCAGAGATTCTCAACGGTAAAAGAGCCTTTTGTGGGCATGACGTTCATGACCGTCATGCCGATGGCAATGGACCTGATCCGGTCGAAGCCGAGAAACATGATGGCCTGTTCAATGTCCTTGATCTGCCCCGAGCGGGCGAAGGCGGCGGAGTTCGCCATTCGCAGAACTCGCTGGGCAAGCGCCTGGTCAAAAGTAATGAGTTTGTGGAGATCGCCGGTGGATGCGTTTTCATCCTGCACGGTTTTGAGGATCTTTCCCAGGAGCACCGGAATTGTGGACAGGTCGTGAAGTCCCTTGATATATCGTTTGACGTCGCTTTCCGTAATTTGTTGCTTCAAATCAGGCATGGTTCTCCCTCGACGTGGATTCTGAAATCTTGTTTCTCTTATCGGCTGCAGAAAATATAACTTTAATGAGCGACAACAAGCAAACTAAAAAACAGGCATGATGGAAGGATTCAGTTTACAATCATTTTAATGCTCGACGCGCCTCCCTTGGAGCACCACTCCGTGCACAGCACATTATATTAATTTATGATTTTGCATGGCTAACTCGATAGTGTAGATCAATTTTATTAGGAGCCACGATCGCTTTAGCATGAAACTTTCAGAACGGGCGTATTTCACAAGACTCGATCATTCTCGATAGCTTTTGTGATTGCGCTCTTTGTGCTGCGATCAGCGGCTGCATGTTTAAGCGCCACATCCGGTTCGAACGAGTCCCGATTAATTCACTGTTGCCTGCCCTGTGACTCGACAGCGGTCGCAATCATCGATTTGCGTGTAGCAAGACCAGTTGGGGAGAAAGCCTTCAGAACGCCGCCGAAGAGAACCGTGAACCCGCCACTACAATCTCGCAAGCGATTTGGTGGCGGGAAAGTTCATTGGACAGCGAATCATTATCGGGAGGGACAGCCCTGTATGAGGCATGCGAAAGAATAAAATAAAACCGCTGTCTCCGGAGAAAAGACAGCGGTCAAAAAACCCTTCCACGATACTTCAGCAACTGCAGGAGGAACCGCAGGCACTTGGCTGCATGCCCGTAAGCACAAATCCCTGGCTTTCCTGAAAGTCGATGCTGGTATTCGTGAGCATGCCCTTTGCACGCTCCTCCAGAAAAATCTTAAGCCCCTGCATATCCAGTGTCGTATCACCGGTCTGGGGCGCTTTGGCTATGTCCATAGCCAGAGAAGGGCTTCAGCCACCCGGAACAACGAATATCCTAACTCCGTCTCCTGCAGTGCCCTGCTTAGAGACAATTTCCTTGAATTTTTCTACCGCGTTGTTCGAAATACTTACCATGCTTCCTCCTTGCTGTATTATCAATGCAACCCACCCTGAGGTTCAGAGTTTAGTTATTTTAAATATATTACCAGTCTCTTTCTTCTGGCGCAACTGTTTTTTCGCGTATAAAACAATGTTTTATTGTAGCGCGGTATCCAGCCATGGATGAACAGGGGAAGACGGGTATATTGAATAAAAGCAGTGATACATCACGCATCACCCGTCGAGAATTAACTTCTTTTTTGTTTCAGTATCTCGATGAACTCTTCCATCTTTGCCCTGATTTCGTCCCGTGCCCTCCTGAAATCCTTCATCACCTCTTCTGCGGTGCCGATGGCATTGATAGGGTCTTCGATGGGCCAGTGAAAGCGTTGTATCTGTGAAGGGGTCAGCGGACAGGACTCCTCCGCATCGGTGCAGAGCGTGACAATGATGTCCATGTTCATGAGAACTCTTTCATCGATCCTTTTAGATTTTTGCTTCGATATATCGATGCCGATTTCCTTCATCACAGCCATGGCCTGCGGATGAACTCCCGCGGCAAGAAGACCCGCGCTGAAGGGCTCGATCAATCCCTTTCCGAGCTCTCGCGCCAGTCCCTCAGCCATCTGGCTCCGGCACGCGTTGCCGATGCACAGAAACATCACTTTTA
>OMOE01000021.1 GCA_900290365.1 Syntrophobacter sp. SbD1
TCCGGCGATTGACAACCCTGCCGCAACCCAATGGCTCCTTCGTGGGGCCGCGGTCGATCTTGATGCCGGAATCCAGAGCTTTTTTGAACTATTTGATTTTTAAAGCAAAACACTGGACCCCGAACCTTCGTCGGGGTGACGGCCGCACGGAGTTTTTACTGCAAAGTGGGAATTCCAATCCTTTTTCATCACCCTGCCAGGTTTCGCAAAGGTCGGTCTCACCACCCCATTTCAAGCGATTGGATAGAAAAAGATGCTGAAAAAACCGGTCCTCGACTATTTTTTCAAGCCAGGAGCCATTGCGGTCATCGGAGCCAGTCCAAGGGAGCATTCCATTGGCTATACGCTGCTGACCAATTTAAAAAAAGACGGCTTTCCCGGGCCGATCTACCCCATCAACCCAAAGCACGGAGAGATCCTGGGCCTCAAAGCCTACTCTTCCGTCGCGGCAGTGGGCTCCCCCATCGATTTGGCCGTCATCGCCGTCCCGATCCAGGGGGCGCCGGCAGTCATGAAGGAATGCGGCGAGGCCGGTGTAAAGGGGGCCATCATCATTTCGGCCGGTGGAAAAGAGTCGGGAGAAGAAGGGGTGCGCATTGAAGAGGAAATCAGGGCCGAGGCGCAACGCCACGGGGTACGCTACCTTGGGCCCAACTGCATGGGGATTCTCTCCCCCAACAATGGCTTGAACGCCAGTTTTGCGGCACACTCCGTTAAACCCGGAAGCCTCGCGCTGCTCTCCCAGAGCGGAGCCATCTGCAGTGCTATTCTGGATTTGGCAGCCAGCGAAAAGATCGGCTTTTCCCATTTTGTAAGTGTCGGTTCCATGGCGGATTTGGACTTCGCCGATATGATAGACTATCTCGGCAACGACCCGAGCGCTCGAAGCATCATCATCTACATGGAGAACATGACCCGGCATCGCAAGTTCATGAGTGCGGCGCGCTCCGTTTCCCGGGTCAAGCCCATTATCGTGGTCAAAGCGGGTCGCAGCGATGCGGCCGCCAAAGCGGCGGCCTCACACACCGGGGCCCTCGCCGGCCAGGATGAAGCCTACAATGCGGCGTTTCGCCGTGCGGGAATCATCCGGGTGGATACCATCAGTCAGCTCTTCTCATGTGCGGAAGCCCTGGACAAGATGCAGCGGCCCACCGGAGACAAGCTGGCCATCATCACCAACGCCGGTGGTCCAGGGGTCATGGCGGTGGATGCTTTCAGCAAATGGGGCCTCGAACCCGCAACGCTCAGCCCTGAAACGCTTCAAAAGCTCGATGCTTTCCTGCCCCCCTTCTGGAGCCGGAGAAACCCAATCGATATTCTCGGAGATGCGCCGCCGGATCGTTATGTGCAAGCGGTGCACGTCTGCCTTGAAGCTCTCGAACTCTCCGGGTTGATCGTGGTTCTAACCCCTCAAGCCATGACCGACCCTACGGGAGTGGCCCAAGCCCTGGCCACGGAGACCAAGAATAGACCCAAACCCTTCATAGCCGTATGGATGGGGGCACTGGACGTGGAAGCCGGCATAAGGATACTCAATGAGGCGCGCATTCCCACCTTAGCCACTCCCGAAGATGCTGTGGATACTTTCATGCACATGTATTCGTATTCCCGCAACCTGGAACTCCTGCAGGAAACACCGCCAAGCCTGCCGCACGAAATCCAGGTCAATACCGGCCAGGCGCGAACCTTCATCAACGAGTGCCTCAAGCGCGGAGAAAAAATCCTTACGGAAATTGAATCCAAGGCCATCTTGTCGGCGTATGGCATCCCGGTCAACCGCACCGTTATGGCATCGACCCCGCGAGCAGCCGCTGAGGCTGCCAGAGGCATCGGCTTCCCGGTCGTGGTTAAGATCTACTCACCCGATATCACACATAAATCCGATGTGGGCGGCGTACGGCTTCACTTGAATAGCGAACAGGAGGTTGCAGAGGCTTTCGAAGAAATCACCTCCCGGGCAAGACGGCTAAAGCCGGAAGCGAGGATTCCGGGGGTTACGGTGCAAACCCAGGTAAAAAAAACCGAAATCGAATTGATCGTTGGAAGCAAGCGCGATCCGCAGTTCGGTCCGCTCATCCTCTTCGGCATGGGAGGCGTTCTGACCGAAATGCTCAAGGATACGGCGGTGGACCTGCCTCCTCTCAATCTGCTTCTGGCTCGCCGTCTCATGGAGCGAACCCACGTGTATCGCCTTCTCCAGGGTTATCGCAATATTCCGGCAGCCAAGGTGGACCTGGTGGCCGAGTTTCTCGTTCGAATTTCACAGTTGGTGACCGATTTTTCAGAAATCGTAGAATTGGACCTCAACCCGGTGGTCATCAGCGACGGATGCCCGGTGGCCATCGATGCCCGCATTGTGGTCGAACGCAGCGATGTGGCTGCCCCCCGGCACTTGATCATCAGTCCTTATCCCAATCAGTATGAAAGTGACTGGCTGCTCAAAGACGGCACCCCGGTGCTAATCCGTCCCATGAAGCCCGAAGATGAGTCTCTGGTAGCGGATTTGCTGGATAAATGCTCTGATCAGACGATCTACTTTCGCTATTTTCACGCGGTCAAAAGTTGGCCTCATGAGGCTTTGATCCGCTTCACACAAAACGACTACGACCGGGAAATCGGTATTGCCGCTATCGGACTGCCGCCGGGTCCAACCGTCATGATGGGGGTTGGAAGGCTGGTGATGATCCCGGAGCGGGACGCAGCCGAATTTGCGGTGATCATAGCCGATCCTTGGCAGGGCAAAGGTCTCGGTCCGAAGCTCATAGAAAGGGTCATAGAAATTGCAAAGGAAAATGGAGTGCGGACTCTACTCGGTGATGTGCTGGCCGAAAACCACCCGATGCTTGGTTTGGTAAAAAAGATGGGATTTAAGGTCCTCAGACCGGACGCGGGTACATGCCAGGTGGAGCTGGACCTGGATTCCTGGACCCGGACAGATTATGACGATGTTTAAAAACGCAGGCTAAAAACCCAGGCTGAAGGTATATAGACTGAAGGTCTTAAAACCCAACCCGGACAAGCGGGAACCAGGTCACGACAAGGGTGAGAAGAACTCGGTCACGAAGAACGCGAAGGATACACGAAGGTACGCGAAGGGAAATATTTTGAAATTGGTACGATTCATTTTCGAATTTCTTCAAGCTCTTCGTGTCTCCATCGTGCTCTTCGTGACCAAAAAGTTCTTTTTCCGTAGTGGTTTTACAAAGTTAATCTCATGCTTGCACACGAAGGACTACGGAGCACACGAAGAGAGTATGTGAAATCCTAACAACCTATTTTTTCCGCCTCGACTATTCGGCATAGACTTTCGCGCGTATTGAGGTCCGGATCTTCCTGGACAAGATCGAACAGATGATTCAATATTTTCCCCACCTCGGGCCCCGGCGGAAGGTCGAGGATTTTCATAACATCCTGGCCGCTGAGGGCCAGCTCCCGTATGCTTAAAGCCGAAATCCGCCCGAGCTGCGTCTTTATCCCGGATCGAAGCAGCTTTATTTCTTCAATTCCGGATTGGGCAAATCCACCGCAGAGAAATTCGGCTTCAGCAAGCGCGATGAAATCCTCCAGAAGTTCAGGACCTGTTGCGGTGATGAACCGCCTGATACCAGCCTCGCTCCAGGAAAAGGCCTCCCGGGTAAGCTGATGCCCGACGAGAGTGGAAACTTCAGCGATGGCCCTGTTCGACATGTTCCACTTCTTCATCGTCTCAATGGCGATTCGAGCGCTTTCGTGCCTGCAATCGGCGCCCTGCCCGCCATCTTCTGCGGTTTGAAGGGCCGCTTTGTGAAAGAGAGCCGCAAGTCTGACGCGTGTTCTCCCGGGAGAATTTATGATACAGGCAAGCGTATGATCGAAGACGCTTACGGCCGATCCGCTGCTGATTTCGATATTTACGTCCGCCGCAAGGAAGGGGAGCAACCTGCCAAGGACGCCGCTTTTTTTGAGCAAATCGAAAGCCACGGAGATGTTTTCAGCCGTCAGCATCTTGAGTATTTCATCACGAATCCGCTCGCCTGAGACCTTCTCAAGCCCAACAGATCCTTGCCTCATTGCGTCGAAAGTAGCTCCTTCGACACGGAAGCCGAAAAGTCCGCAAATCCTGGCGGCCCGCACGATGCGCAGCGGGTCTTCAGAAAACCTGTCCAAAGGATTTCCTACCGCCCTGATCAGACCGGCTTTCAAATCCTCGCGGCCCCCATGCGGATCGATGAGGATACCCTCCGGGTATGAGAGCGCCAGCGAATTAATTGTAAAATCGCGCCGCCCGAGGTCCTTCAGTATCCCGGCCTCGCCCGGCCCATCAAAGCTGGTGACTTCAATGTCGCGGGTCCTCGTATGAACCTGAACGGTTCCGTGCCGGATCCCTACCGGGATAACCCTTCGAAAAAGGGAAATGATTTCGCTGGTGTCTGCGCTGGTCGCCAGGTCCCAATCCTTTGGCTCGACTTCGAGCAGAAAATCCCGCAATGCGCCGCCAACAACGAAGACATCGGAACCGGCATCGTGGATTTTTTTCATAACCCGGAGGACGTCGTCCGGGACAAAAGCTAGTCCGACTCTGGCGGACGAGACAGGCATGGCAGGTCCTTTTGGTTGCAGTTACCTCGATTTCAAAAAAGCTTGATCTTTTCGTCAAGACCAATATAATAGCCGGGTGTTATTTGAGGCAAGCGGCATTAAGTGCTAACCGTATTGGCCGGAAAGCCGATATTATCTTTATGAGGCAGGATTTTTGGATGGATACTGAGCACGCATACGACAAAATGAAGGCATCAAATCGCATAATCCAAGATTTCCCCATCGGGAAATACGCGCTTTACACAATCCTGTTTCTCGTCGAGATTGCGATCTGTTTTGCCATTGTCCACTGTATTCAGTCTTGACTTGTCCATTTCGGATTAGTATATCCGGAATCGAAGGTATGTACATTCGTTTTTGGAGACCAACAATGATCGCTCGCCTGTCCCTGTTCCTATTACCAGCTCTACTACTAGGTCCGCAGCGCCGGATCGGGGAACCTACTGCCTTGCTCTTCCTATGACTCAAACTGAGACTGACTGACGATTAAAGGCCATGGGTTCTCCCCATGGCCTTTTTGCATTTATGGACCTTTTTTGATTTCTTTGAAAATGCCGGCAAACCACTAGGAGAAAAAGATGAGCAGAAAGATTCATATTTTCGACACGACTCTCAGGGATGGGGAACAGGTCCCGGGGGCGAAACTCAACAAGAAACAAAAGCTCGAAATCGCTCAGCAGCTTGAAAAGCTCAATGTTGACGTAATCGAAGGTGGTTTCCCCTGCTCTTCGCCCGGTGACCTCCAGGCGGTCAGGGCAATTTCGCAACAAGTCAGAGGCCCTGTAATCGCGGCCCTTGCCCGCGCGGTTAAAGAGGACATAGATATTGCCTGGGAGTCTGTGCGTGAAGCGGAAAGGCCCCGGATTCACGTTTTCCTCGGCTCATCGGACATCCACATACAGAAGAAACTGCGGAGCGACCGTGAAAGCGCCCTGGAGATGGCTGTGTCGGCGGTCAAATATGCAAGGAATCTGTGCGGTGAGGTCGAGTTTTCCACCGAAGACGGGTCGCGGACGGATTTCGAGTTCCTGTGCCGCATTATCGAGGCTACGATTCAGGCCGGGGCCTCTGTGATCAATGTTCCCGATACGGTCGGATACGCCGTGCCCGAAGAGTTCGGCCACCTTATCCACAGACTTCGCGAGACCGTTCCATCAATGGACCGTATCCTGTTGAGCGTTCATTGCCACAACGACCTCGGCCTGGCGGTAGCCAACAGCATTGCTGCCGTCCGCAATGGAGCGGACCAGGTGGAATGCACGATCAATGGAATCGGCGAGCGGGCCGGAAACGCATCTCTTGAAGAAATCGTAATGGTGCTCAAGACCCGATTTGAGAGCTACCATGCCACCACAGACATCAATACCACAGAGATATACCGCACGAGCCGAATGGTGAGCAGAATCATGAACATCCCCGTTCAGCCGAACAAGGCGATAGTCGGAAGCAACGCTTTTTCTCATTCCTCGGGAATTCACCAGGACGGCATTCTCAAAGACAGGACTACTTACGAGATCATGAGACCCGAAGACCTGGGCGTCAAACAGGACACCATAGTGCTCACAGCCCGTTCCGGGCGGGCCGCACTCAGGCACCGGCTCACTGAACTCGGTTTTTCGCTCGATGCCGAGGTCTTCGAGCGCGTCTACAGCCGTTTCATCGATGTCGCCGACCGAAAGAAGGAAATTACCACTCAGGACCTTCAATCAATCGTAGAGATCGAGGTTTCCAAGGTGCCCGAGACATATAAAATGCACAGCATCCAGATAATGAGCGGAAACAAAATGGCCCCCCTCGCCTCGGTATGTCTCGAACGGGACGGACAACTCCTTACGGACGCCGCCACCGGGGACGGTCCGGTTGACGCTGCTTTCAACTGTATAGAGCGAATCACCGGGGTTTCGGGCAAACTTTGCGATTATGATTTGAAGGCGGTCACCATGGGCCGGGACGCGCTGGGTGAGGCTATGGTAAGGGTACAGATAGGAGATACCATCTACTCCGGAATAGGCGCCAGTCCGGACGTGATTGAAGCCAGCGCCCGCGCCTACCTGAACGCTTACAACCGCTACTTTGCAAACGGCGGCGCCGAAACAACAGACAAGTGAGCCTCTTGCAAAATGTCCAGGATCTACATTGCGGGCTGGAAGCACGCGTTCCCGGGCTACGAGGCCGTTTCCCGGGAACGCGGGCTTGATGCTGCTGCCGATCAAAAGTTGAACACACTCGCCTCGGCGGCCAGATCGATCAAGTGAGGTCCGCCGTCCAGGGCCATATTCGGGAAAAATTTCGCCTCGTCAACCTGACGGGCGTTTGCGCAGGGAATTCACACGCCTGTATACACTTGTTTTTCGACCAGGTATGGCAGGAAATCGCCAGGGCAATCACCTGTAATCGTTTTGGCGCTAAAATCTCTGGTCCGGTCAGCCCACAAGACACCGCCGTCGATCAGAAAAAGATTTACGTTGTGGCCTTTTGAATGAGCGATTTTAGCCAATTGGAAACACCTGGTCGCCGGTTCGGTCTCGTTTTTACCAAGTACAAACAAAAAGTTCGCCACTGCTTTTCCTCCTTTGCTGTGGGATAATTTGAAGAAACTACTATCACATCACTGTGCATGTTGCTGTTAAATTTGGATGACATTCCTTGAACTAATTCCCTGGTGTGTTTACAATCAGTGCTTGATTTTGTTTGCGTGTTCAGTTAGTCGGGATAAATGAAAACATTTGAAACCGATGCGATTGTTTTGAGCACACGCGATCACGGCGAATCGGACCGCCTTGTGATGTTTCACTCCGCAAAGTTTGGCAGATTGCGCGGAATTGCCAAGGGCGCCCGGAAAAGTAAAAAAAGGTTTTCAAACGTATTTGAGCCCTGCAGCCTTGTAAGCCTGGAATGCAGGGAGAGAAATTCTTATATATGGATCGAAGCCTGCAAATTGGTGGAACCATACATGCCAATGCGCGAGGATATCGAGAAATGGGGATATGCAGCGCTTTTTTCCGAAATCATTCTTGAAATGGTTCCCGAAGGGGAGCCCCACCCCGGTCCTTTCCTTCTGCACAAGGAAACCCTGGAAAGATTGGAACGGGACAAAGACCCACAGAATGTGTTATTATTATCTTTGTTAAGATTTCAAATCCTTATGGGCCATATGCCGGCCCTGGATGAATGCGGCATTTGCCGGCGCAGCCTCAAAACCGCCACAAACTGGTTTTGGCAGCCGGCAGACGGGAAACTGCTCTGCGGGGATCATTGTTGTCCGGATTCCAGCTATATCTCGCTGGATACAGGTACGCTGGCATTAATAAATTTTATGAGGGAAGTTCCGCTTGACAAGATCTGGCGGCTCAGGATGCGCAGGGAAATGAGGGCGCCCCTTTTGACGGGCCTTCTTGACTGGTTCTGCCATCATGCAAGGAAGGAAATCAAGAGCATCAGGGTGCTTGAGCAAATCCTTCCCTCATGTGGATTTTCACGCTCGATCAACAAAGAAACAATCGGGACGGCAAAATGGTTTTCGCATTAATTGCCGATCCCGTCGAAACTATAACGTGATCTTTTGGAAGAGGAAACAAGGCGGACTCTTATGGACTGGATCGGCCATTTCGAGGGAATCGCTCAGCAATCGCCATGGCTTGCGATAATTCTTTCTTTTGCCGGAGGCGTTCTGGCAAGTTTTACCCCATGCACCTATCCCATGATGCCGATAACCGTTGCTTTTATCGGCGGCAAGGCCAACGGAAGCAAGAAAAGGGGTTTTTTGCTTTCGATCTTTTATGTACTGGGCATGTCGTTAGTTTACTCGGCTTTAGCCATCTTTGCCGCACTCACCGGGCAGTTTTTCGGCTCTATTACCGCCAGCCCATGGACTTATCTGATCGTTGGCAATATATGTCTTTTTTTCGGGCTCGTAATGCTCGAAGCGGTCCCCCTTGCGCCTCCGGGTTTTCTTAATAACTTAAAGATAACTGGATTCAGTGGTCACGATGTTTTTACCAGCATGATTCTGGGCGGTGCTTCGGCATTGGTAGTGAGTACCTGCACCACGCCCATCCTTGGCGTTCTTCTGGCTCTGGTTGCGGCCAAGCACCAGATCGCTCTCGGGATGGGCATGCTTTTCTCCTTTTCGGTCGGACTGGGAGCGCTTGTAATCGTAGTTGGCACATTTACGGGATTGCTGACCTCGCTGCCGCGATCCGGCATATGGATGCTTCGGGTTCAGAGGGTCTTCGGCATCCTCATGATCCTGGCTGCTGAATATTTTCTTATAAAGACTGGAGAATTTCTAATATGACTTTCGTAAAAAATTGCAAAAACATCGTTGCACTTTTATTCTTCTCTTTTTTGTTCATAACGGTCCCAATCCTTGCGCCGGCCGCCGTGGCTGACGAGAGCAAAGGAGCAACGGCTTCGGCTGCGCCTGATTTCGACTTGCAGGACCTCACTGGAACACATGTGACCCTAAGTCAGTTTAAAGGACAAAAGCCGGTTCTCCTTGAGTTCTGGGCGACATGGTGCCATTTCTGCATGGCTGCGCGCCCGGAGGTAAACAAGCTGCGAAAGGATACCCCCCCCGCTGACCTTGAAATCCTTGCGATCAACGTGGGCAGCGGAGATTCCCTGGAAAAGCTAAAACGTTTTGAGCAAACCGATCCAGCGCCTTATCCCGTTCTATATGACCCTGGTTCCAAAGTCACAAGTTCCTATAAGGTCGAGGGTATACCTCACTTCGTTTTATTGGACAAAGACGGAGCGGTAAAATATCAGGGCAATCGACTTCCCTCAGACCTGATGGGTCTTCTTAAATAGCCAACCGGCAACCGGGATTTAGGCGGGAATCAATGAAAGATGTGCTGACCATCATTATGGCCGGAGGCAGGGGCACTCGCCTAATGCCCCTAACCGAAGACAGATCGAAACCTGCTGTTCCTTTCGGTGGAATCTACCGGCTGATCGACATACCGTTGAGCAACTGCATCAACTCCCAACTCTACAAGATCTTGGTCTTTCCACAGTACAAATCTCAATCCCTGGTGGACCACCTCGATGAGGGCTGGAACATATTCTCCAACGATCTGGGCCACTATTTGCGCGTAGTTGCGCCTCAACAGAGAACGGGAGAAAAATGGTACGGCGGAACAGCCGACTCCGTGCGCCAGAACCTTTATCTGATCAAGCGTGAGATGCCCCGGTACGTTATGATCCTGTCCGGTGACCACGTATATAAAATGGACTACATGGCCTTTCGGGATTACCACGAAAAAGTCGATGCAGACGTAACAGTCGCCCTCCTGGAAGTGGACCGCGCACAAGGCTCCGAGTTCGGCATTGCCGAAGTGGATAACGATTTCAGGATCCGCGCATGGCAGGAAAAGCCAAAAGAACCAAAGCCCATACCTGACGACCCCGAGCGCTGTCTTGCATCGATGGGCATTTACCTGTTCAGGACAGAGCTTCTGCTTGATATGCTTGAGAAGACAGACTACGCGGATTTCGGGCGAGACATAATCCCCAGGGCCATCGACAGCCTGAAAATTTTCGCTTACCCTTACAGACGAATGAACCGGATTCGCGATTATATCCGTCAGGTTGACGCCGATGGGGCCAGGAGGACCCACCTGGTCGAAGCGACTCGCGATTCGCAGTACTGGAGAGATGTCGGTACGCTCGATGCTTACTGGAACGCCAACATGGATTTGACCGGCGTAGATCCCTTCTTCAACCTCTATGGGTATCTCTGGCCCGTCAGGACCCGCCCACACCAGTACCCCCCAGCCAAGTTCATCTTCAACATTCCCGATCACATGGAGCCGAGAACGGGAACTGCGATAGATTCACTTGTTTCACCGGGATGCATAATAAGCGGAGGTGTTGTGAGGAGTTCGGTGCTATCCTGCGACGTCACCGTCCGAAGCTGGGCCATGGTAGATGAATCCGTGATCATGGACCATGTCGAAGTGGGCAGGCACTGCAAAATCAAAAAGGCGATCATAGACAAGGATAATGTCATCCCGCCATACACGGAAATTGGAATAAATCCGCAATCCGACCGTGAAAGATTTACGGTGACCCCCCGAGGAATAGTCGTCGTTGCCAAAGGTCATTTCAAAGCGCAGTAGCAAATACCGGGATTGAGGAATTGAGGAATTTAAGGATTGAGGAATTAAAAACCAACTCCCATTTCACCAGTCTTTCCAATCCCTAAATCGCTCAACCCCTCAATCCCCTTGCCGAACCGGGCCGCCCAGGTCATCAACTCGCGCTCCTTCCCGATAAACTGCATCATCTCTTCGCCGGGCACGGGCCGGCTGACTAAATACCCTTGGACCTCGTGACACCCGTGAGCGAGCAGAAATTCAAGCTGTGCTTCCGTCTCTACCCCTTCCGCAATAACCTCCAAATTGAGGCTGTGCGCCATTGCAATTATTGCCGCCGTAATCGCCTCGTTGTCATGGTCGCCCGGAATGTCGCGAATGAAGGATCGATCTATCTTGATGATATCGAGTGGGAATCTTTTTAGATAGGCAAGGGAGGAATAACCGGTCCCGAAATCATCGATTGCCACCCGCAGTCCCATCTGTTTGAGCTCGCGCAGGATGCCGGAGGATTCCTCCATGTTCTTCATAATGGCGCTCTCTGTAAGCTCAATCTCAAGCCAGCGGGCATCAAGTCCCGATTCCTTCAAAACCCGCCTTATTGATTCAACCAGGCTTCCAGGCCTGAATTGAAGGCTGGATATATTAACCGCAATCCGCCTCGGAGACAGCCCCATCCTTTGCAGGTTCTTATTATAAATGCATGCGGCGTTTAACACCCATTGACCTATCGGCACGATCAGCCCTGTTTCTTCGGCCAGCGGGATGAAATCATTTGGAGGCACAAGTCCGAGTTCGGGATGTTTCCATCGAAGGAGTGCTTCCATCCCAATGACCCTTCCCGAAGCCATATCCAACTGCGGCTGATAGTGAACAAGAAACTCCTGACGGTCCACTGCCTTCCTGAGCGCGTTTTCGAGCGAGAGTCTCTTAAACGAAGAAGCGTTCATCGCCTCGGAGTAAAACTGGTAATTGTTTCTCCCCTGCTCTTTGGCATTATACATCGCGGCATCGGCATTTTTGAGCAGTGTATCGGAGTCTTCCCCATCCATTGGATAGATCGTAATCCCCATGCTTGCGGTAATGAATATCTCGTGGCCGGCTACGACCAAAGGCCTCGATACGGAGTCGAGGATTCGTTTTGCCACCCTGGCCGAATCCTGCACATGCTTCACATCCGGCAGCAGTATGGTAAATTCGTCTCCGCCAAGGCGCGAAATCCTGCGTGTAAATTGCGCATCTACATGACGGGCCGATCTATCGCTTTTGCGGACCCCTTCCTGTATCCGCTCGGCGATGCTCTGGAGCAGCAGGTCCCCGACTCTATATCCGAAGGTGTCATTTATGCGCTTAAATCTGTCCAGATCGAGGAAAAGAGTCGCAACATAGCCGCCGTGACGCTGCGCGTGAGCAAGCGCCTGGGCCAGGTGCTCCTTGAATGAATTCCGGTTGAGCAGCCCTGTCAATATATCGTGATAAGCCAGCCGAAAGACGCGTTCCTCGGTCTTTTTGCGCTCGGTAATGTCTCGTACTATCGCTACAACCTCATTTTTGCCGCTGCCCACGATCCGCCATTCATAATATCGGGTCTCTTCGTCCACCTGGACATTATGCTCGAAAAACTGCAGCCCACCGACAGTGAGGGCCCGATGCAGGTTTTGCACAATCGGCAGTGAAACCTCTTCGCTAAATACCTCACTGATATTCTTGGACAACTGTTCGGCACAGCAAAAACCCTGGTCGAAACCGTTGGGTTCACGCAACTCCAGGATCCGGCCGTCGCTGGAGATCCGAAGCAACAGGTCGGGGAGTGCGTCGATGAGCGCCCGATTCTTCATCTCGCTTTTTCTTAGATCGTCACTGACAAGGGTCGACCGCCACATGTAGCGAAGGCGATGATGGAAGATGGTCCAGTTAATCGGCTTGGTTATAAAATCAGTGGCGCCCGCGTCGTAGGCACGGTTGATTGAATCTATATCGTCCAACCCGGTCATCATCAATATTGGAACGTGCCTGCCCAGCTCTGATCCGTTTCTTATCTGCTTGCAAACGTCAAAGCCATCTATCCCGGGCATGACCACGTCAAGGAGCACAATGCTCGGATTGAAGCGTTCAAAGGCCGACAAGGCCTCTATCCCATCCGCAGCCTGCTCGACGATGAAACCTGAGTCGTGCAGCAAGGAGGACGCAATCAGCCGCGCGCCCCGATCATCATCTACGACCAGAGCTACCGGCGCACCGTCCCGGCTAAACAAATCATCCATTAACACCCCTTTTCGATCTCGCGGGTCAGCGCCTCTTTTGCCTTGCCATACTCCGACTTAATCCGGGAGATCAGCGCATCTATACCATCCATGGAATTTCCACGGGCTATACTTTCAACCTGCTTGCACATCTCGGCAAGAACGCTCGCTCCGAGACTTGCACTGGTCGATTTGAAAGCATGCGCCACTTTGGCCAAACCGGCCAAATCCGCCGCCTCGAANNGGGAATCGTTCAAATAAATACCTATAACTGCTGCCAGCATTCTGGGACCGTTTGGTCCAAGCGATTTGATGTTATTGAGGTAACTGCGATCCAGGTAATCTTCGGCGACGTTTTCCGATAATCCAGAGTTGGACTGAAACACTTCAGGGTTTGCCTCTGAATTGCAGTCGGAAACCCTGACACGCCACTTCTCAATCATCTGGAAAAGATCCTGCATCCGGAAAGGTTTGCCAAGGTAGTCATCCATACCTGCTTCCAGACATCGGTTCCGATCCTCATCGCTTACATTGGCCGTCAGCGCCACGATTGTGGCCCTTGGCCTGCCTTGCTGCTTTTCACGCTGCCTTATAGATCGGGTCGCCTGGAGTCCATCCATCACGGGCATTTCGCAGTCCATGAAAATAATGTCATACTTATCGGATTCCGTACGATCCAGCACTTCATGACCATCGGAAGCAACATCTACGCGGCAACCGAAAGCCTCCATCATAGTGCGCCCGACTTCCTGGTTCACGCGATTGTCTTCTACTAGAAGCACACTGGAATTAGTCATTTTCCCTTTCCTCAGAGAATTCTTGCCCTAATAGAGGATTGCCTCAAGAGCCGGTTCATACAAAAGAATCGGAATCTGCCTGAAAACCTTAAATATTTATCTTTCCTCCCCTTCCCTGCCCCTTTGCAGCAAATTGCGCTGTGTCAGTTGCAACCCGTAGAAGCAATCGTTAATAGTAAGATTTCACGGAGTTATTTTTCGATCTGAACCCTTCAAAAATGAATGCACCTGCGCTGGAGCCATGATGACTAAAAAAGATAACGACGGACACATAACCATCCTCGGAATTGCTGGAAGCCTCAGGCGCGCATCTTACAACCGCGCTCTTTTGCGCAACGCCCAAACTCTTACGCCAGGGGAGGCTTCCCTGGAAATCTTCGAAATCGACGATATACCCGGGTTTAGCGAGGACCACGAGCGTAACCCGCCACCCAAGGTCGTGGAATTAAAGGCAAGAGCCCGAACTGCGGATGCGATACTGTTTGTGACGCCGGAATACAACTACTCTGTGCCGGGTGTTCTGAAAAATGCCATCGATTGGGCCTCCAGACCTTACGGAGACAATGCCTGGGACGGCAAGCCCGTTGCGGTCATCGGAGCTTCCGTTGGTATGCTGGGCACTGCCCGGGCGCAATACCACCTCCGGCAATCGTTCGTTTTCCTGAACATGCACCCTTTGAATCAGCCGGAGGTAATGATAGCAAATGCCGCATCGAAATTTGACGAACAGGGAAATTTCATGGATGAAAAGGCAAAAGATCTTATACGCCTGCTTTTGACAAGGCTTGTTGAATGGACCCGTCTGCTTCGCTCCTGAGCACGGAACGAAGCCTGTTCGGCACTATTAGTTCACCGCAGAGAAGCCGGGGCCATCCTGTCTTTCTCCGCGTCTCTGCGGTGAATTGTCACTTTCGGCGTTACCAATAATAATGGCGCCAATAGGGGGAATAATAATACCCATAGGGGTAGTAAGGGGAATAACCGCGGTACGGGTAGTACCCCCCATAATAGGGACTGTAATACCCTCCCGGCCCATAATAGGGATTGTAATACCCTCCCCAATAGGGGTAGAAACCAAAGCCCCAGCCCCAGCCCCCCCGGTAGCCATATCCACCTCGCCAGGCATAGCCGGGCGCCGCCGCCATGAAAATAGTCCCCACGATCACCATCGCGACCAGAAAAACCTTCAGGCTACGATTTAATCTCATCACGATTACCTCCCTTGCTCTTTGAACCAAAATCCGAATACTCTTCCACCACTGCAATCTTGTTATCGCCAGCTAAATATAAAGACGAACGACTCAGGGGCAAAGACCACATCGTGCTGAAAATTCTGCGCGGATTCAGTTAATCGAAGGGACCTTACTTACCCGGCCAACCATATATTCGCCCACAGAGAAATCGAGCGTGTTCATCACCTCCCTGATGTACTTACGATCTGCTAAACTGGCAGCAGCATCGAATGGCGCATCAGAGGCGAAAATCTTTCCTTCGGGTGTTGCAGCCCCTATAAAAGAATAGAATGGATTTTCCCTGTGTAATTCCCTGAACAACTCGTTGCAGGCCGCAGCATCCAGGTTTCTTACTGCCCGAAACTGGGCCAGGGTGCTCAGCATCTGTTTAGTTGCCGCATTGATTTGCTCCTGTCGGGCCGCCAGGCTCAAAACCAGCAGCACAGCCCTGTTTTTCGCCTCACGGATTGCATCTTCACGATGTTCGAAATTCGAAGCGACAATTATTCCGGCTGCAGGCAGGAAGATGATCAGCAAAAGAAGCAGCAATTTCCTGGAGATAGATAAGGACCCAAGGAATCCCGAACCACACATACTCTTCCCCTGGCAACCGCCGGCGCCTCTGTCCGGCGGTTACTGGTCAATAGTTCGTCAATCATGAATTGTGAACGCAGGCGTTTGTGTTCCAATCAGAACCTGCCTGTGCACCTGTCGTCAAGAGACGGTGCGCAAAAGGTCATTGGTTGGCAAAATACGAAGAACGCCGCCGTGGAAGGCGGCGCTACATTAATTTCATTTTTAATGTGCAAGTGCGGGTACTGGCGTTATTCAGCTTTGATCATTCGCTCCTCGGTGAGGAGCCTGAATCTTTCCATTCTGTCTCGGGGCGGCGTGGACTTTTCCGCATCAGGTTTTTCATGAAGCCTTATCGCTTCCTGCGCACAGGTTGTCACACAAAGGCCACACCCGATACAGCGCTTTGGCAGTATAGAGGCGGACTCTCCATTCATTTCGATTGCATCCATTTGACAGCGGTCCATGCAGGTCCCGCATCCAGCACACAGTTCGGGGTCGATTGTGGCAAAATAATTTGAAGCGGCATGATTGGCCGGTTCCGGCAGCTTCTTCAGGTTGATCAGAATTTGACAGCAGCATCCGCAACAGGTACAGATATTATTGACTTTCCGGGTATTGGAAGGTTGAAGAACCAACCCGGCCTTTTCGGCCTGTTCAAGTATCTCCAGCGCCTCCGGTTGACCGATAGGGCGGCCCAGCCCGTTTTCCTCGTAATATCGCGCTCCAGGGCCAAAAATCAGACAGGTTTCCACCGGCTTGTCGCAACCCGCCCCCATCATCTTGTGTTCTTTTCTGCAAATGCAGGGAGCGACTACGATCTTATCCTGGACGGCGACTATCCCGCGAGCCTCCTCATAAGGCATTATTGCCTGTTCGGCCGGCAGCGCACGGGAAACGGGAATGGTTCGAAGCTGCGGGTTTTTTAGCTGTGTGCTCTGGTTGAATAAATGAGGAGCATACTCGTCTACGTCCTTGATCAGTCCAGGATCGAGGTCATTTACGTGGAACTCCCAGATGCCCACCACGAACGGTGCGGCCATGTATCGGGCTTCCTGCCCCCTGCGCATGCGGAAGATCAGCCCCTTGCGGGACATATCTTCGAGCTTGCGCCCGGTGTCTTCCTGGTCAAGACCGTTTCGCGCAGCGATGGCGGCCGCCGGTTCAAGGGTCAAGGAGAGCAATTGAGCCAGCGCGGCTTCCTCAGGATCAAACAGCCGGCGGAGAATCCTGATCTCAGTCCCTGTCTCAGTCCTAGGAAATCCTTCGGGAAGCCGGTCAAGATGGTCTGCAAGTTTCTCATAGACTTCAGTGTGTTCATCCATAACGCCTGCCTTTCGTTACGATAATATCTTCATGATGTCGAAAATCGTTTCGCCGCTTTCGATACTAACATTTGCGTCATCATTTTGAATAAAAAAAAATTGAGTTGCCCTTTGAACGTAGCGCTGTTAAATTCCTTCGGTTATAATAGTTTCTCAGGTCGCCGGGGGAGCACCGGGTCGGAATGCTCAAAAACCAGGGGCTTTTTGTCAGCCGGGTTTTAAATTTTGATACAGTAAGGAAACCCTATGTTGAAGAACCGCAAAACTATACTTCTCATTGCAGCCATTTCACTGACGTTAGCCTTTGGAGGCTGGTCAGCGGTGAAGGCTAAAACTGCCAGCACGGACAACCAGGACGCCTATCAGTATTTGAAGCTCTTCAGCGATGTCATCTCGATCGTGCAGGACAACTACGTCGAAAAGACCGATCAGAAAAAGCTCATGTATGGGGCGATAAACGGGATGCTTCGTGAGCTCGACCCGCATTCTTCATTTCTTAAGCCCGATGATTACAAGGAACTTCAGATCGAGACGAAGGGAAAGTTCGGCGGCCTTGGAATAGAGATCACTATTCGAGACAACATCCTGACTGTTATTTCGCCGCTGGAAGGCACCCCGGCTGACAAAGCCGGCATCCAGGCAAACGATCAGATCATAAAAATCGATGAACAGCCGACACAGGACATATCCCTGATGGACGCGGTGCAGAAGATGAGGGGCCCCAAGGGCAGCAAGGTCAAGCTGACGATTTTGAGGAAGGGTGTGCAGAAGCCGCTCGAATTCGAGATGCTCCGGGACATCATCTCCATTCAGAGTGTAAAATCGTTTGGTATGGAGCCAGGATTCGGCTACGTAAGGATTTCGAGTTTCCAAAGCGGAACAGCGACCGATCTGCGCAAGGCGCTTAACCAACTCGAGACAGAAAATTCCGGATTACAGGGACTAATACTCGATTTGAGAAACGATCCCGGCGGTCTGCTCGACCAGGCCGTGGAAGTAAGCGATGAATTTCTGGACGGAGGGCTGATCGTATACACAGGTGGACGGCTTGAAAACCAGAAGATGCGTTTCGAGGCCCACAAGAAAGCAAAGCCACACAACTACCCGATGGTCGTGCTGGTCAATTCCGGGTCTGCAAGCGCCTCCGAGATCGTTGCCGGAGCGCTTCAGGACCACAAAAGAGCCATCGTCATGGGCGAGCAGACCTTCGGCAAAGGCTCCGTTCAGACAGTGATTCCACTCAACGACGGCTCAGCGCTCAGGCTTACCACATCGCTTTACTATACTCCATCGGGCAGGTCCATTCAGGCCAAAGGCATCACGCCCGACATCGAGGTCAAAAGGGAGAATCAGAAACTCGAAGACAATCAGAGTGAAGAGTCCATACGTATTCGGGAAAAAGATCTTCCAAGGCATTTTGACAACCAGAAACCGGATTCTCAGAGCAAGGGGGAAGGAACATCTCAGAGCGATGGGAAAAAATTGGTGGATGGAGACAACCAGGTTCGAAGGGCACTGGATCTGCTCAAGGGCTACAAAATCATGATTCAGACGGCTCAATCCCAAAACAAGTAAAGAGGGATAGCGCCTGACGGCTTTGGTCTGAATGGCTCAAGGCAGGCAGACGGAGAGACGAATTTGCCGCCGAAAAGACGGACTAAAACCGGAAAGGCAGGGGGCGGAGGCAAGGAGGGCCGTTCAAAGAACGTTGGCCCCGCCCCTGAAAAGAGACCCCCTATTACTCTTTTGGTTGCATGGGTACTTGCGGTCGTATTTTTAATATCTCTTGTTTATTTCGCCAGAGAGGGCCGACGGCTGCCTGAGCCTGCCGCCGGCCCGACGGCGAAAAGCTCCGAGATCCAAACTACACCCGGTTGGGATCGACAAAATCCTGAGGCTTCGAAACGCGATCCAGTCCCCGTTGTTGAGCATTCTGAAGAAAAGACCGAAAGGCCCTACTCTCGGAACGATAATTCTGCTCAGTTGCCTCCACGCAAGGATTTACAACCGCTTTCAGCCAAGTCCGAGCAATTGCCTGCGCGCGCACTGCGGGGAGTACCACCCCATGATGTCTCCCCTGGGCCGTCCAAAATTGCAATCGTCATTGACGATTTCGGGCCGGATGTCAGGATTGCCAGGCAATTTGCCTCGCTTCCCTTCCCTGTAACGTTGTCAATTCTGCCACACCAGGCACACAGCCGGGAAATCGCGGAGTTGGCCCATCATGCCGGGAGGGAAGTAATTCTTCACCTTCCGATGGAGCCTTTGGACAGCAAAAAAGACCCTGGCCCCAAAGCGCTTCTGCTTTCAATGTCGGGTGATGAAATCCGGCAAAACATCAGAGGAGCACTCGAAACTTCCCCTTACTTCGACGGGGTTAACAACCACATGGGATCCCGGATGACCGGGAATGCGCAAATGATGAAGACTATACTGACCGAACTGAAAGGCCACGGTCTTTTTTTTATCGACAGTATGACCACCAACGAGAGCAAAGGATGGGAGACGGCACGGGAACTGAATGTCCCTACCCTCAAACGAGACATTTTTCTTGACAACGATCCATCTGGGTACGCTATTGGGTCGCAGATTTCAAAACTTATGAAAGTTGCTAAAGCCAAGGGTATGGCCGTTGCCATTGGACATCCACGCCAGTCAACCTTAAGATCCCTTCAGGAAGCCTCTGATCGTTTCAGAAAAGAAGGAATCGAGGTGGTTTCGGCCCATGATCTCATGAACAGGTGAGGCAGAATTCGAAGAACCGATAATGGTTCCTAAATTCATATCTGCCTTCTAACACCGGTATCCGTATAGGAAGGGGAATTTAATGAATGTTCATGTTCAGAATAAAACTGTTTTAGCTTTTGCTTTTCTTTGCCTCTCGTTTTACCTCCCGCCTGCTTTTGCAGCGTCCATGTCTCAATCGCCAAAGCAGCAGGGTCCTGAGACAAAACAGCCGTCGATTCAGGTAAAAGAGCCCGATTACAATTTTGGCGAGATCATGGAAGGCTCTGAAATCGAACACGAGTTCACCGTCCGCAACACCGGAAACGAGATCCTCACAATAGAGCGAGTGCGGGTTGAATGAGGCTGCACTGTCGTCCGGTTCGATCCGGCGATCCCTCCCGGTGGCGAGGGAAAGGTAAAAATGAAGGTAAACCTGAGAAGTTATCAGGGTAAGGTGGTCAAAAAGGCAACCATTCAGAGCAACGATCCGCATAACCCCGAGCAGATCTTGAAAATGGAGGGAGCCGTCATGGCCTTTGTCGACGTAAAGCCTTCAGCCAACGTCTTGTTCAGAGGAATGGCCGATCAGCTCTCCGAGTCCGTTTTGGACCTGGTTGGATCAAAACTGCCTTTTCATATTACCGGCACGCAGAGCAACCTCGACGAAAACATAAAGTACACTCTCGAAACGGTGGCAGACGGAAAACAATACAGGCTAAAGGTTTCCAATAAGGTCCACAGTGGAAACTACGGCGGGTTCATCAAGCTCAATACCGATCTGGCTCAAAAACCGGATATCATGATCCGCGTGACCGGGTTTGTGGAGGGCGAAATCCTGGCAAGACCACAAAACGTCCTGATCGGAAAACTGAGCGCCACTCAACCGGAGCGTGCAGGCAGAGTGACCGTCATCAGCAACCGTAACAAACCCTTTGAGATCACTCACCTGACCTACGATGAGAACCTGATGTCGGTGTCTGTCTCCAATGACGCTCCTGAAAATCAAAAAGGCTTCATCCTCGACATCGAGCCAAAGCTGGAGAGTGTTCCAGTCGGATCACGCAAGCAGGTTACCCTGAAAATCGAAACTGATCTTAGTCCTGACGAAAAGGTCGAGATCCTGGTCAATATTCTCAATCACTCCGATCAGCCGGAGGCCCAGAACAAGTGAGTAAAACTTTGGCAAAGCCTCATACTCCCGTAGTTGTATGGTAAAGCAACTCGTAATGAACAAGGAAATTTAATTGATTCAAGATGATATGAATAATCCAACAAATAATGGCGCTCTACTTGCCCGCATAATTCCGGCAGGTGAAATACAGTAATAGAGTATGGAATTACCCTTCTTGACCTGATTTAAATTTAGCGAATGGACTGTTACTTTCGAAGCAACAAACATGGTCCAAAACAACTAGAGGAGACGGTCGTGAGAATGGGAAAACCAGAGCGCTACATGGCGGTGGAAAGTTGCAACAAGGTAGAGCGCAAGGTGTTCTGTCGCTTCTACGGTGATTGCCTTGACTATACAATCCAAAAAAGGTGGCCGGGTTTTTCCTGCCATAGCTGCGAGTGCTACGAACAGGAAAAGCTCGAGGGCAAGGACCTCAATGATGATCACGCCCGTTGCATGGCCCTCGCTTTTGTTAGCGGCGCCTTTGACCTCGCCCGGGAAATGCATGCCTGATACGTGAAGCAAGAAGGTAAAAGGCAAAAGTGCAAGAAATGAATCTCACATTTTTGCCTTTTACCTTCGCACCCGTTCGCCTACTTACTTTCCACTCTTGCCTTTTCTCAATGCCGCCATTTGAAGGCGTTATTGTGGCGCTATTCATGGTTATTGGCGGCTTTATGGCCGCATCGACTCAAAAATAAAACTTCGCCATATCTGCCCTAAGTGATCGAATTATCGTGTAAATATCTTGCCAACCCGGTATTGGCATCAAAGTTGCTCTCCCTATAATTTGAAAATAAACTCTTTCCTCCTCAAAAAGCCGACCGGTCGCCCCACCGAGTCGGCTTTTTACTTTTAATCGGAGATCCAGCTTCTGTTTTCTGCAGGAAATATGTGGAACCTGTCGATAAATGTACTATGTTTCAATTATCCGGAGGTAATGCGGAGTCATGAATAAGGAAGAGGTTGTGAGGCTGGAGGCAAGCAAAGAATGGGCCGAACTTGAGGGCCTCATAATGCGAATGAAGGTTGAGGAACATTCGGCCTACCGCGAGCTTGGGAAATTGAATGGAGAGCTCCCCAAAGTGCTTGTCGACTGGGCAAAGGGCAATGTTTCCAGGCAGAAAGTCAATAAGGTGAAGGCCCGAATCGGCGAGCTTCAGGAATTGATTAAAGATTTGCCTCTCATACTGAAAGAGCTGGAGGTTCAAAAACGAAGGCTGTGCTACAACGCGCTCCAGGAGGCCTGTGTCCTTTCAAAGGAGCGCGGGAAATACAAAACATTGAAAGAGATGATTTTTGAGCATTTCGAAGCGGCCCTGGCCGAAGACCTCAGGCGATGCGCAAAGGATATAGGCGAAGAGGAGGATTGCGAGAAGTTTCTGGCTTGCGTATCGCCGGAGCTTTTGTGCGATCTAAAGAAATCCAAATCTTGAAAACCCTCGATTCCATACCAACCGCATTCAAAGGCAAGAGAGAAAAGTAAGTCCTTCGAGTTATATAGCAGCAGACCCGCAGTCAGGCAGAAAATCGGGAACTGACACTAGAGCGTTTTGTTGAAAAGTAGATGCACCCCGGAAGCTTCTGTCTTGATTTTAGCGATCGGTCGAAATACCATAAGGTTTTCTAATTCCCGGGACAATTATCACCATGAGAAACCAAAATTCTCCATTTGAGATCCTGAATGCAGTCTTTGGCTACAGCGCCTTTCAGGGCCATCAGGAGGAGATTATCCACCACCTTATAGCCGGAAATGACGCTCTTGTCCTGATGCCGACTGGCAGCGGAAAGTCGATCTGCTACCAGATACCTGCAATGATCCGCCGCGGCGTTGGAATTGTGATTTCTCCCCTGATTGCTCTGATGCAAGATCAGGTGGACACTGTTCGCCAACTTGGCATCCGAGCCGAATTCCTCAATTCGACCTTGAACCCCGGGGAAGCTCGCGCGGTTGAGCTCAAGATGCTCTCCGGTGAACTCGATCTGCTGTATGTGGCTCCAGAACGGCTTGTGACTTCCGAGTTTCAGCGACTTTTGAATCAAATGGACCTGGCGCTTTTCGCCATAGATGAGGCTCACTGTGTATCTCAGTGGGGGCACGATTTCCGCCCTGAGTACCTTCAGCTTTCCGTTCTCCCCGAGCGTTTTCCGCTAATCCCCCGAATCGCACTGACCGCCACAGCAGATCCTGTGACACGAAGAGAAATCGTCGAGAAGCTTCGGCTTGAGGACGCCCGGCAGTTCATCTCAAGCTTTGACCGCCCGAACATCTATTACAGAGTAGAGCTAAAGGAAAACGAAAAGGCTCAGTTGCTTGACTTTATCCGAACAGAACATCCGGAAGATTCCGGAATCGTATACTGCCTGAGCAGAAAGAGGGTGGAATCAACCGCAAAGTGGCTCTGCGAGAAAGGCCTCACTGCTCTTCCCTACCATGCAGGGATGGATCAGGGCCTGCGCTTAAAGCACCAACGTCGATTCCAGCAGCAGGAACGCGTAATCATGGTTGCCACAATCGCCTTTGGAATGGGGATTGATAAACCGGACGTCCGCTTCGTTGCTCACATGGATCTTCCAAAGACTCTCGAGGGCTACTATCAAGAGACAGGCCGCGCCGGCCGCGACGGACAAAGAGCCGACGCCTGGATGGCCTACAGCCTGGCGGATGTGGTGACCCTTCGACGGATGCTCGATGCTTCCGATGGGGATGATAAGTTCAAGAGAATCCAGCAGCGCAAGATGGAAGCTGTGCTTGGTTTCTGCGAAACGACCAAATGCAGAAGGCAGGTCCTTCTTGCCTACTTCGGCGAAGAACTCTCCAGACCCTGCGGATACTGCGATACTTGCGCCGGGAAAGTGGATACCTGGGACGGAACTATTGTCGCCCAAAAGGCTCTCTCCTGTGTCTATCGAACCGGGCAGCGTTTCGGTGCAGCCTATCTCACCGATGTTCTTCTCGGCAAAGACGACGAGCGAATCTGCAGTTTCGGACACGACCTGGTTTCGACCTTTGGCATAGGTGCCGAGCTATCGGAGAGGGAATGGAAATCGGTATTCCGCCAGCTTGTTGCTGCGGGCCTCCTCAGCATAGATATCGATGGCAAGGGGGGATTTCGACTCTCGCCCTTAAGCCGCCCGGTATTGAGGGGCGAACAGAAGTTCGAGCTTCGCAAAGATCCCGTACCAATCAAAAGCAAGAAAGCTCCCAAGCCGAAGAACGAGAGAATAGATTTACCGGCCGACTCCACTTCCACAGAGCTTTGGGAAAAGCTGCGCGCACTGCGCCTCGATATCGCAAAGAAACAGTCCATTGCGCCTTTCATTATCTTTCACGACAGCACTTTAAAAGAAATGGTCAAATACCTCCCCCGGTCTCTTGAGGAGATGAAGGAGATTTCCGGTATCGGCCAGAGGAAACTTGAATTATACGGTGAAGAGTTCCTGGCGCTCATTCAGGAACATTTGGAAGAGCATAAAGGAGCTAATCAGTAAGATGCCCTGTAGGGGAGGAGTTTGCCTGTGTCTGACCGCCTGCTTGTTGCAATTATCGGAAGCAGTGATTCGGGGAAAAGCACTACATGGAATCGCCTCTTCGACGCTAAAGTCAATACCGGGGAATACCCTCGCCGCCTCTATTTCAATGGCGCTCAGTGGGTTGATGTGTTTTTGATCAGCGGGTCACCTGAAGAGCGAGAAATTGAATTTGGAGATTTCCTTCCAGACAAAGTTCCACACATAGTTCTCTGCTCCGCCCAATACCGTGACGACGTAATTGAAACATTTGATTATTTTTTCAGCAAAGGCTACGAGGTATTCGTCCAGTGGCTAAATCCAGGGCACGCAGATTCCTCAACCTGTGAGGACCGCTTGAACCTGCGGAATTATCTGCTGGACAAGGGCGCAACGATCCAGGTGAGGGACGGACGCGCCGACCCTGTATCAAGGGTTAAAGAAATTCGACAATTCATTCTCGGATGGGCAAAGTACCGTGATCTCATTGGCACTGATTTCCCTGACTAAAAAAAACGAAGCTCGTTTTGAACCTGACAACGTTCGATACACTCGAAGATGTGGATCAAGCAAACTCTGTTGTCTTTCAAAGCGGCACTGCCTCCGAGATGATGCGTTCCAAAAGACACTGGACCCCGGCCTTGCCCGGCCTTTGCCCCCGGATCGCGGTCCTGGGAAGGCTTGGTGACGGTCACAGGAGGTTTCTACTCTAAAGTGGAAATTTCAATCCTTTTTCATCACCCTTCTAGACTTGGATGTTTTCATGTTTCGGGAAACTTCACAGGAAAAAACCAAACCAAGAGTTGTAGTTGGGAAAGATGAACTAGGTCTGCAACGTCAAATGCTCGCCTGAGCAAGCGTGAGGCACAAACTTTCCAAATCACCCATCCTTTTCATCCCCTCCACGGGAAAACGTACTCCCTTGTAACCTACAAACACAACTGGGGGCAGGACCGGGTCTACTACCATGACGAAACAGAAAGGTTGCGCTCGGTTCCGGCCAGATGGACCAGCCTTTCCGGCGAAGATCCTTTTGTCGCTGTCGCTGCTCCCCTTTTAGAGTTGTCGATCTTCTGGAATTGGCACGTCTGGTTGAAGGGATTTCCTCCAGACTTTCAGGCGGAGGGCAAAGAGGGGGAATGGAAATGTGTAAAGTAAATTATGCCGCATATGTAAACAAAAATATGCCTTTTTAAACCGATGTCACTGATAAATATCGTGATAATTCACCACTATTTGGTTTCCAAATGAAACCAAAAGCAGTTGACATCCGATGTAATTATATTATCATCGAGCTACCATTTTTCTCCAGGAGACCATTATGCCCAATCCGTTAACTCGCGATCCCAAATTGGAGGCGTTGCGCGAGCAGGGAACGCACAATCCCCGTCCGGAAGACGTCAAAGATCCACTGTTCCAGGAGAACGAATTCTTCGACCAGCGAGATCTGGTGCAGGTCAAATACGAGATGTTGCGCCGTCATCTGGTGGAGGGAACGGAAATCACGACAGTGGCCAACGTTTTTGGTTTTTCGCGGGTTGCCTTCTACCAAATTTTGAAACGCTTCCAAGAAGACGGTGTGGTCGGACTCCTCCCGAAACTGCGCGGACCGAAGGGAGCCCACAAGCTCTCGGAAAAGCTTATGGCCTTTGTGGAAACATCCCTGACCGAGAATCCCGCCCTTCGGTCACGGGATCTCGCACAGCTCGTCAGATCCAGCTACGATATTTCGGTACACCCCCGAAGCATCGAGCGGGCTCTGATACGACATCAAAAAAAACGGCGGAAGTAGCCTCTTGTCCCCAGGCTCTTGCTACGGAGAATTGAAGGAGCGCTATGAAGTGTTGCGCAGCCAGTCTTTGGGTTATCTGCCGGGAAGAGCAGAACGAGAGTTGTTTAAGTATCGAGGTATGGCAGCATGGATAAAAGCCTGGAGAAACTACACTCCACCTGGGGACAATCCGACCACAGGCGGGTCCATAGCCGAGCACACTTCGCAGACCTGGGAGGACATCGTCATGATTCTCGCAAGCATGCTGACGGCATGTGGAAGGGGAAAAGATCGCGATGAGCGTAGAGCATTCAAAGGTGAGGGCCGTGCACTTAGAAAGAGACGCTTACCTCTGCGTGCGCCAGTCAACCATGAGACAGGTGTTCGAGAATACCGAGAGCACGAAAAGGCAATATGCGCTTCGGCAGCGCGCTGTGGCGCTGGGTTGGCGAGTTGAGCGGGTGCACGTGATCGATAGCGATCTCGGACACTCCGGGGTTTCGGCGGCGGAACGGGAGGGATTCAAACAGTTGATCACGGAGGTGGGCCTCGGGCAGGTGGGGGTCGTGCTTGGACTGGAGGTGTCACGACTGGCGCGCAACAAAAAAGACTGGCACCACTTGTTGGAGCTGTTCGCTTTCGCCGATACGTTGATTCTGGACTAGGACGGTCTTTACGATCCCAACGACTTCAACGACCGCCTGCTGCTGGGGTTGAAGGGCACTATGAGCGAAGCGGAACTGCACTTCTTGCACGCCCGCCTTCAGGGAGGAAAGATGAACAAGGCCAAAGGGGGGAACTGGCCTGTCCTCTGCCTGTAGGCTTCGTTTATGACCGTGGTCCGTGCGGCTATTACCAAATGGTAATTATGAAACTCAGAACCGTCCCTATTGAGGCGATCCTTCTGCGTTCGGACCCTGAGTCCACATGTGCGTAAAACGTTTAACAGCAAGGCCCTCAGGAGATCTCCGGGAAGGTGAATGCCACATATGGCATTGTACTTGCTCTGGCCTGATCACAGCAATATTAACTCG